>JBKBVC010000257.1:0-3902 GCA_046289805.1 Tabrizicola sp. | reverse complement strand
GACGGGCAGGAAAATGCCGGCTTCACCGATGCCCGCGCCCGAGCCGAGGCGGTTGCGGCCGGAATCATCCTCAACGCCATCGCCATCGAGGAACCGGGGCCCGCCATCCCGATCACCACCTATTACCGGCGCTGGATCATCTCGCCCGGCGGCTTTGCGGTGACCGCGCGCGGCTTGCAGGACTATGCCGAAACCCTGCGCCTGAAACTGCTGCGCGAACTTGCAAAGCCCGTGGGCTGACCGACATCCGGGCGTTACCAGGCGCGGATAGCCCTTCCCTTCAGCCCCGCCCCGGTGGAACTTGCCCCGATGACACCGACCCTTGCCGAACTTACCCGGACCTTCGCCCGCATCGGCTGCCTTTCGTTCGGCGGTCCGGCGGCGCAGATCGCGCTGATGCACCGCATCGTCCTGGACGAGAAGCGGTGGGTCTCGGAACCCGACTACCTGCGCGCGCTGTCCTTCTGCATGCTCCTGCCGGGACCAGAGGCGATGCAACTGGCCACATGGATCGGCTGGCGGCTGCACGGCGTGAAGGGCGGACTGATCGCAGGGGGCCTCTTTGTCCTGCCGGGCGCGGCGGTCGTGCTGGCGCTCTCGCTGCTCTATGCCGCCCTGGGCGAGGTGCCCCTTGTCGCGGCGCTGTTCGCCGGCATCCAGGCCGCGGTCATCGCCATCGTGGTCGAGGCGCTGATCCGCGTCTCGCGCCGTGCGCTGAAATCGCGCGAAGCCTACCTGATCGCCCTTGCCGCCTTCCTTGGCCTCTTCGTGCTGGACCTGCCCTTCCCGGTCATCATCTTCGCCGCCGGGCTCTGGGGCTTCCTGCGCACACCCGGCGGCCGCACCGACACCCCTGCGCCGCCCGCCGCGCTGACCCGGTCGCTGACGGCGGCGCTCATCTGGGGGGCCGTCTGGCTGCTGCCGCTGGCCGCCCTGATCGTCGCGGCCCCGCTACGTCTGGCCGAGATCGGCGTCTTCTTCTCGAAGCTTGCCGTGCTTACCTTCGGCGGCGCCTATGCGGTGCTGGCCTGGATGGCGCAGGAGGTGGTCGAAGGGAAAGGCTGGCTGACGCTCAAGCAGATGATCGACGGCCTGGGCCTCGCAGAGACCACGCCCGGCCCGCTGATCCTGGTCAACGAATTCGTGGGATTCCTCGCCGCGCACCAGGTCGGCGGCTGGCCACTGGGTGTGGCCGGGGCAGCCGTCGCGCTGTGGATGACCTTCATCCCCTCGTTCCTCTTCATCTTCGCGGGGGCCCCTTTCATCGACCGCCTGACCCACATGCCGCGCCTGTCGGGTGCGTTGGCCGCGATCACCGCTGCCGTGGTGGGGGTCATCGCCAACCTTTCACTGTGGTTCGCGCTGCATGTCCTGTTCGCCAGTGTGGCCGAAACCGCCCTGGGTCCGCTGCGCCTGACCTGGCCCGACCCGGCCAGCCTGCGTCCCCTGCCTGCCCTGATTGCGGCCTTCGCCGCCTGGGCACTTCTGATCCGGCACTGGAACCTGCCCGTCGTGTTGGGTCTTTCCGCGCTCGGCTCGGCCGCAATGGCAGTTCCTTGACGACAGGGGCATCCACCGCACGGCCACCCCTTCCCTTGGCCCCCGAATCCCCTATGCTGCAACCCAACCGGGAAAGGACGGCGCCGATGGCACGCACGATCGACTACGGCAACCTGATGCACAAAGCCATGCGGGGCCTGATCCAGTCGGTGCTCAGCGATGTCGCGATGCACGGGCTTCCGGGGGCGCACCATTTCTTCATCACCTTCGACACCACGCATCCGGGCGTGCAGATGGCCGACTGGCTGAAGGAACGCTATCCCAAGGAAATGACCGTCGTCCTGCAGCACTGGTTCGAGAATCTGAACGTCACCGACGATGGCTTCAGCGTCACGCTGAACTTCGGCAACACTCCCGAGCCGATGGTGATTCCCTTCGACGCGCTGCGCACCTTCGTCGATCCCTCGGTGGAATTCGGCCTGCGCTTCGAGACGCAGGAGCAGGACGAGGACGAGGAAGAACTGGCAGAGGAGCCGGACATCGAGGTCGAACCCGAATCCGAACGCCACGACGCCGAGATCGTCTCGCTCGACCAGTTCCGCAAGCACTGATGTCCGACCTCGCCCTGTTCCGCCGCCGGCTGCTGAAGAACCCCCGGCAGATCTCGGCGATCGCGCCATCCTCGCGCACCTTGGCGCGGGCGATGACATTGGGCCTTGGCCCGAACAGCGGGCCGGTGGTCGAATTCGGCCCCGGCACCGGACGCTTTACCGAGGCGATCCTCGCACGCGGCGTGCCGCCGGAAAACCTGACCCTGTTCGAACTGGACGAGGAGTTCGTCGCCTACCTGCGACAGAAATTCCCCGGCGTGACCATCCATCATCTGCCCGCGCAGGAGGCCGCCCGGCTGGTCGCGCCCGGAGTCTCGACGGTCATCTCCGGCCTGCCGCTGCTCTCGATGCCCGAAGAAGTGCGCAAGGGCATCGTCGCCGCCGCCTTCGCCATCCTCGCGCCCCGTGGCCGTTATGTGCAGTTCACCTATGGGCCTCGCCCGCCCCTGCCGCCCGAGACCATCGCCGCGCTCGGACTGACAGTGAACAGGGGCAACAAGGTCTGGGCCAACCTTCCCCCCGCCACCGTCTACCGTTTCCGCCGCGCCTGACGCCTGCGACATTTGCGGCGCCGCTGCGGTATACCAATGTATGCCAATTGATTTCGCGGCCCCCCGGCGCTATGCGGGGCGCAAGAGTTTGCGAGGAGATTCCGATGACCGCGACCCGCACCGAAACCGACAGCTTCGGCCCGCTCGAGGTTCCCGCCGACAAGTACTGGGGCGCCCAGACCCAGCGGTCGATCATCAACTTCCCGATCGGCTGGGAACGCCAGCCGGTCCCGATCATCCGCGCGCTTGGCGTCATCAAGAAGGCCTGTGCGCTGGTGAACATGGCGCAAGGCGACCTGCCCGCAGACCTCGGCAACGCCATCGTCGCCGCCGCGCAAGAGGTGATCGAGGGCAAGTTCGACGACAATTTCCCGCTGGTGGTCTGGCAGACCGGGTCCGGCACCCAGTCGAACATGAACGCGAACGAGGTGATCTCGAACCGCGCCATCGAGATGCTGGGCGGCGTGAAGGGCTCGAAGAAGCCCGTCCACCCGAACGACCATGTCAACATGGGCCAGTCCTCGAACGACACCTTTCCCACGGCTATGCATGTCGCGATCGGCATGCATACCCGCGATGTCCTGCTTCCTGGTCTGGAAAAGCTGTCGAAGGCGCTCTGGGCGAAGTCCGAAGAGTTCAAGGACATCATCAAGATCGGCCGCACCCATACCCAGGATGCGACACCCCTGACCCTGGGCCAGGAATTCTCGGGCTACGCCACCCAGGTGGACCGCGGGATCGAGCGGGTAAAGCTCTGCCTGCCCCACATCTACGAACTCGCGCAAGGCGGCACCGCCGTCGGCACCGGGCTGAACACCCGCGTCGGCTTCGACAAGCGCGTGGCGGCCGAGATCGCGAAGATCACCGGCCTGCCTTTCGTCACCGCGCCCAACAAGTTCGAGGCGCTGGCCGCGCATGACGCCATGGTCATGTTCTCGGGCGCGCTGAAGACCGTGGCGGGCAGCCTGTTCAAGATCGCCAACGACTTGCGCCTGCTCGGCTCCGGCCCGCGCTCGGGCCTGGGCGAGTTGATCCTGCCGGAGAACGAACCCGGCTCCTCGATCATGCCGGGCAAGGTGAACCCGACCCAGGCCGAGGCGCTGACCATGGTCTGCGCGCATGTCATGGGCAACGACGCCGCTGTCGGCTTTGCCGGCAGCCAGGGGCATTTCGAACTGAACGTCTACAACCCGATGATGGCCTACAACGTGCTGCAATCGATCCAGCTTCTGGGCGATGC
>JBKBVC010000256.1:0-3920 GCA_046289805.1 Tabrizicola sp. | reverse complement strand
GACGGGGCGCATGTGGAATTCTGCCGGGGCGTGCTGAACCCGATCGGGCTGAAATGCGGCCCCACCACCACGGCCGAGGACCTTAAGGTGCTGATGGCCAAGCTGAACCCCGAGAACGAACCCGGCCGGCTGACACTGATCGCGCGGTTCGGCGCGGGCAAGGTGGGCGATCACCTGCCGCGTCTGATCAGGACCGTGCGCGAGGAAGGGGCGAATGTCGTCTGGTCCTGCGACCCGATGCACGGCAACACGATCAAGGCGGCCTCAGGCTACAAGACTCGGCCCTTCGACTCTGTGCTGCGCGAGGTGCGCGAATTCTTCGCCATCCACAAGGCCGAAGGCACCGTGCCGGGCGGGGTGCATTTCGAGATGACCGGCAAGGACGTGACCGAATGCACCGGCGGCCTGCGTGCCGTGTCGGACGAAAACCTGGCCGACCGCTATCACACCGCCTGCGACCCGCGGCTGAATGCCTCGCAATCGCTGGAACTGGCTTTCCTCGTGGCCGAGGAACTGTCCTCGCACCGCGAGGCCGCGCGGCGCGTCGCGCTGTAGAGGGCGGGCAACAGGATGAGGGGGCTGCGGGGCGACCTGCCGCCCCTGTGCTGGTGCGGCAGCACCGTCAGTCGCTGACGTGGACCAGTGCCAGGTGACCGCAGCGCCGGATCGGCCGGATCGGTGGCGTCCCGAAGGCGCGCGCCTGGCTTGGCAGAGCCTCCTCGCGCCAGCTGCGCAGGTGCAGCTTGGCGGGCGACGGCAGGGGGCCGGCAAAGCCGAAGACCCCGAGAAGCGGCTGCACGGCGCCGCTATCGGCTAGCGGCAGCAGCAGAAGTCGCGCCAAGAGGCCACCATCTGTCGGGCGCTCGAGGCCGAGGTCCATCTCCACCACCGCCGGTGCCGAGCAGGCGCGTTCGATCTGGAGGCCAAGCTGCGCGCGCGAACCGGCGGCGAAAAGGCAGCTGAGCGGCAGGCCGCGCAGGTCGGTCCCGGCAAACTCGGCCAGGGCCGATCCGGCGATGCGCACCTGCACCAGCCCGCGCCCGATCCGTTCGGCAAGGAACACGCGGTCGAGCGTGCCGCTCAGCCCCCGCGGGTCGATGGCCGCGCGGTCGGGCAGGGCTCCGTCACGGCGCAGGCTTTCCCAATAGGCCCGCACCTGCGACAGCCCGTGAAACACCGGCCCGGGTGGCGGGGCGGGGCGGGTGCGGAAACGGTCAAGGAAACGCAGGGTCATCACACTCTCCACCGGGCGGGCGATACGGGTCTTGCGGGGGATCGGCCCGCCGCGCATGAAGGAACCCTAGCGCGGATCGGAAAGATTCGACCGTAAATCTAATCAAATGGTAAATGCCGCAGGCGGCGGTTGAAGGGGCCCGCATGATCTCGATGACAGGTTTTGCCGCACGGCGGGGCGCCGGAGCGGGGTATGGCTGGGTGTGGGACTTGCGGTCGGTGAACGGCAAGGGGCTGGACCTGCGGCTCAGGGTACCGGACTGGATCGAGGGGCTGGAGGCGGCGATCCGGGCCGAGCTGCAGAAGGCGATCCCGCGCGGCAATGTCAGTCTCACGCTGAAGGTTGCGCCGGAGGATGGGCGCGACGACGCAGGCTTTCCACTTAACGAGGTCGCGCTTGGCGCGGCTCTGGCCGCGCTGGCCCGGGTCGAGGCGGCAGCGATCGCGGCCGGTGTCACGCTGCGCCAGCCCACGGCCGTCGATGTGCTGTCGCTGCGCGGCGTGATCGAACAGGGCGGGCAGGAGACCGATACCGCCCCGCTGCGTGCGGCGCTTCTGGCTGATCTGACGGGGCTCCTGGCCGATTTCTCCGCGATGCGCAGCGCCGAAGGCGCGGCCCTGGCGCAGGTGCTGTCGGGCCAGCTCGACCGCATCGCCGCGCTCACCGCCGAGGCGCAGGCCGAGACGGCCACCCGCAGCGCCACCCAGGCGGACGCCCTGCGCGAGGCGCTGGCGCGGGTGCTGGCGGCGACCGATGACGTGGACGAGACCCGCCTGGCCCAGGAACTGGCGCTGATCGCGGTCAAGACCGACGTGACCGAGGAGCTCGACCGCCTTGCCGCCCATGTCTCTGCTGCCCGCGCGCTGGTGGCCGATTCCGCCCCGGTCGGTCGCAAGCTGGATTTCCTGATGCAGGAATTCATGCGCGAGGCGAATACGCTCTGTTCCAAGGCGCAGTCGCTGGCGCTGACCCGGATCGGCCTTGACCTGAAAACCGTGATCGATCAGATGCGCGAGCAGGTCCAGAATGTGGAATGACCGATGACCGCCAATTCGCCTCGGCGCGGGCTTCTCCTGATCCTTTCCTCGCCTTCGGGGGCCGGGAAATCGACGCTGTCCCGGATGCTGATGGCCTGGGATCCGACGATGCGCTTTTCGGTCTCGGCCACCACGCGCAAGCCGCGACCAGGCGAACAGGACGGACGCGAATATTATTTCCGCAGCCGCGAAGAGTTCCTGGCCATGGTCGCGGACGGCCAGATGCTGGAACATGCAGAGGTCTTCGGCAATCTCTATGGCTCGCCGCGCGCTCCGGTCGAAGCCGCAATGCAGGCGGGCACCGACACGGTGTTCGACATCGATTGGCAGGGCGGTCAACAGATCAAGCAGGCGATGCGCGGCGATGTGGTGTCGATCTTCATCCTGCCGCCGTCGATCGCCGAGCTGGAGCGTCGCCTGCGGGCCCGCGCCCAGGACAGCGACGAGGTGATCGCCGGCCGCATGGCGAAAAGCCGCGACGAGATCAGCCATTGGGCCGAATACGACTATGTGCTGGTCAACGACGATCTCGACCGGACCTTCGGGAACCTCAAGACGATCCTCACCGCCGAGCGGCTGAAGCGCGAACGCCAACCGGGCCTGTCCGCCTTCGTCCGCGAGCTGAACCGGGAGTTCGACGCCAGATGATCTATGCGCTTGACGGGATCGCGCCGACCATCGACCCCTCGGCCTGGGTGGCCGACGAGGCGACGCTGATCGGCAAGGTGGTGGTCGAGGCCGATGCCTCGGTCTGGTTCGGCGTCCGGGCGCGCGGCGATAACGAGGAAATCCGCATCGGCGCCGGGACCAATGTGCAGGAAAACTGCGTCCTGCACACCGATATGGGCTATCCGCTGGTGATCGGCGCCAACTGCACCATCGGCCACAAGGCCATGCTGCACGGCTGCACCATCGGCGAGGGCACGCTGATCGGCATGGGTGCCACGATCCTGAACGGAGCGAAGATCGGCAAGGGCTGCCTGATCGGGGCCTGTGCGCTGGTCACCGAGGGCAAGGATATCCCCGACGGCAGCCTGGTGATGGGATCCCCCGGCAAGGTCGTCCGCCAGCTGGATGAAGGCGCGCGGGCGCGGCTTCTGGCCTCGGCTGCGGGCTACCAGGCCAATGCGCGGCGGTTCAAGGCCGGGCTCACCCGGGTCTGATCCGCCTCAGCCTTCCTCGACCAGTTCTATGGTGATGCCCTGCCGGGCCGCATGGCTGCGCAGCTCGCGCAGCACGATCTGCCGGTTGGGCAGTTTCGGCGCCACGACCCGCAAGGTCTTGCGGTAGTCCTGCGCCCCCAGGCGCTCGATGATCTCCAGCGCGTCGAACGTGTTGCAGAACAGCGGCGCAACGACGAGTTCCAGCGCGGCCGGAAAGGGCAGGTAGCCGTCCAGCTCGTCCAGGGGTATCGAGGCGAACTCCTCCGGCCGCAGGCTGCCTTCGGCCGCTCTCGCTTCGGGAATCCCGATTACCAGGCACCTGAGCTTTTGCGACATCACTCCTCTGTCTCCTGGTGAGGCGCCGCCAAATCGTCGAAAGAAGGACTTTCGCCGGGGCCGACCACTGTTCCGGACAAGGGCCGGTTCCGAACCGCGTTACATTTACTGTCTGGACCTTACTGGTATTCCTGCGCAAGACAAGGGCCG
>JBKBVC010000255.1:0-3969 GCA_046289805.1 Tabrizicola sp. | reverse complement strand
GGATCCCTATGGCGAGTTCGAGAGTTTCGGGCACCACAACAACGCGATGCTGCGGCGGTTCCTCGACACGTTCGGGTTCGAGTACGAGTTCATCAGCGCGACGGAGTTCTACAAGAGCGGCCGGTTCGACGACACGCTGCGGCTGGCGGCGGAACGCTATGACCGGATCATGGAGATCATGCTGGCCAGCTTGCGCGAGGAGCGGCAGCAGACCTATTCCTGCTTCCTGCCGATCCACCCCGAGACGGGGCGGGTGCTCTATGTGCCGATGAAGGAGGTCAATGCGAAGGACGCGACGATCACCTTCGACGACGAGGAGGGGCGGGAGTGGACGCTGCCCGTCACCGGCGGCCATGTGAAATTGCAGTGGAAGCCGGATTTCGGCGCGCGCTGGGCGGCGCTGGGTGTGGACTTCGAGATGTACGGGAAGGACCACAGCACGAACACGCCGATCTATGACGGGATCTGCGAGGTGCTGGGCGGGCGCCGGCCGAACCACATGACCTATGAGCTGTTCCTGGACGAGCAGGGGCAGAAGATCTCCAAGTCGAAGGGGAACGGGCTGACGATCGACGAATGGCTGACCTATGCGGCGACGGAAAGCCTGTCCTATTTCATGTACCAGAAGCCCAAGACGGCCAAGCGGCTGTGGTGGGACGTGATCCCGAAGGCGGTGGACGAGTATCACCAGCAGCTGAAGGCCTTCCCGGAGCAGAGCCTGGAGCAGCAGGTGAACAATCCGGTCTGGCACATCCACAACGGCAAGCCGCCGGAAAGCCGGATGGTGGTGAGCTTTGCGATGCTTCTGAACCTGGCCTCGGTCGCGGCAGCGAAGGATGCGGCGGGGTTGTGGAAGTTCATCCGCCGCTATGCGCCCGAGGCGAGCCCGGAGACGCATCCCGATCTGGATGCCGCGGCGGGCTATGCCGTCCGCTATTTCGCCGACAAGATCGCCCCGACGCGCCAGTTCCGGCTGCCGGACGACCGCGAGCGGGCGGCGATGGAGGATCTGGTGGGGCGGCTCAAGGCCTGGGAGGGAGGGCTGGACGACGAGGCCTTGCAGTCGATGGTCTTTGCCGTGGGCAAGGAGCATGGGTTCGAGCCGCTGCGCGACTGGTTCAAGGCGCTTTACGAGGTGCTCCTCGGCGCCTCGGAGGGGCCGCGGTTTGGTGGGTTCATTGCGCTTTACGGTGTGGAGGAAAGCGTCGCGCTGATCGAACGCGCCCTGGCCGGAGCCCTGGTCGCCTGAGACCGACGCGACTGCAAGACGGTCTGCGGGGACGCGCCGGGCAAGTCGGCGGGCGGCCCCGGGCAGACTGGCCGGTCAGTCAAACTTCGGGAACAGCTTAGAGTAGGGCACGTTCAGCCCGGCAACGGCGGTCCTGATGGCCTCGGCGTCACGGGCGCGCGCCGCTGCGACGAACTGGTCCACCGACGCCTGGAAGGCAGATGCAAGCGCGGCGAGTTCGGCGCTTTCGGTCGCGCCGGGCGGCAGAGCGGCGAGAACGTCCTGCGCGAGATAGGCGAGAACGGCCGCCTGTTCGTGCAGGCCTTGCACCGCCGCATCGTCAAGGTTGTCCATATCGATGCCCAGCACAGGTTCCATCGCTGCGTGATAGGCATTCATGCGGTCCGAAAAGGTCTCGATCCCGTTGCGGGTGTGCAGGGCAACAAACGCCTCGTGCACGCCTTCCAGCGTCGCTTGCGAGGCTGCGAGATCGCCCTTCTGCACGTCATCGCCGGCCTTGGCAAGGAAGCCCGACACCTCGTCGATGGTGGCCGACCAATCCGGATCGTCCTGGCATGCGGTGGCGGGGTCTCGCCATAGGTTGCCTGCCGGGCCATCCACTGGTCCTTGAATGCCTGAATGGCAGCTGCCGACTTCGCGGTGTCGCCCGAGTTGGTGGCGAACAGTGCGCTGCGATAGCTGGCATACAACGCATCGCAAGCCCTGTTGAAATCCGCAACCGGCCCGGCGAAGTCCGTGCCGGACCACAGGCAAAAGGCAATGGCCATGAGGGCGTTTCGGGCCATGGGACGGCTCCGCGGAACCGGTCCGATCATCGCCAGGCAAGCGGTTGTCGCGGATGGCAGCGCTGATCCGGATCAAGTGCGTGACCGGTCGGGCGGCGGCAGCCGGGCCGTTCCTCCGGACTGTGCCGGGTTGTCCGCCGGGGCGGGTCGGGCGCCCTGCCGCCAGATGCCGTGCAATTCCACCCATAGCCTCGCGACCCCGCGGGGTGAGCCTGCCAGCAACCGGTCGGAGAGAGGGAGGGCCCTGGCCTTGATGGCGGTCTGAGCGTCGTGAATTGCGGTGGCGAGCAGCTTGCGGGCCGGTTCGGGCAATTCGGACTCGGGAAGGGCGGCCATGTAGCAAGACAGGACGGAAAGGTCGTTGTGCAGGCCAAGCTCTTCGCCGAGACGGTCGGCGGCCGCGCTCAGCGGCTGGAACAGTTCGGGCCAGACAGGTGCGAAAAGGCGGGACTGATACCACAGATCCTTGACGCGCTTGCGCCAGCCGTGGATCGACGCCGGCGCGTCCGGGGTCCTGCGGGCGGCATCGGCCGCAGCAATTGCATCCCGGCGGGTCCGTGCCAGCCCGGCGGCCAGGATCTGCCGGCTCTTGCCCCGCAATTGCCATGCGCCCGCCTCGTCGCGCAGGGTGGCGAGCGACTGGACCAGCCCCTCGGCCGGGACATCGACCGGGACCATGCTTTCCTCCAGAAGCCGGGCGCGCAGGACGCGCAGCATCGGCGGAGGGGCGGGAAACAACCGGTCGAAGGTGGCCAGCCGCACGGCCGTGTCACGCCGCACGGACAGGGCGGCAGCAAGCTTCCGCAACGTGCCGTTCGCGGCCGAGCGTTCCGGCAGACCATACCGCACGAGGCGCAGCAGGGCGCGGGTCTTCTTCAGGTTCTTGCGCACCCCATGCACCGCCCTGGGGTCATGCAGCCGCCCGCAGCGCACCGCCGCCGCAGAAAGTTCCTCGGTTGCGATCCGGCGCAGGCTCTGGTCGAGCGTGCCGTCGTGCGGATCGAAGGCATAGGCCATGTGGCAGCCCCTCGGCGCAGATGCACCGCAGAGTCTGGTCAGGCTGAACCGGCTTGGCAAGCGGGACTTGCCAGGGCGGCCGGCCAAGCTACGTCCTTTCGCAGTGCAGGGGAGGACCAGTCATGCGTGCCGCCATCCTCGGGTTTGTCCTTGCGTCGGTTCTGGGCATGCCGACTGCTGCGCAGGAGGGCCCGATCCGCGAGACGATCCAGCGCCAGATCGAGGCCTTTCAGGCCGACGATTTCGCCCGCGCCTTCACCTATGCCAGCCCGACGATCAAGCGGCTGTTCGGCACGCCCGAGAATTTCGGGGCCATGGTGCGGAACGGCTATCCGATGGTGCATCGGCCCGCGCAGGTCGAGATGGGCGAGCTGCGCGAGATCGCCGGGAACCTCTGGCAGCGGGTGCGGATCGTCGATCAGGCGGGCCGGGCCTGGGCCCTCGACTACATGATGGTCGAGACGCCCGAGGGCTGGCAGATCAACGCTGTCCAGATCCTGCCCGCACCGGACGTGGGCGTCTGAGCGCCCTCTCGCCCCGCTTGTCCGTTGCGCCGGGGCAGCCCGCTGCGCGCGGCGGTCTGAGAGAGGCTTAAGCCTTCCCTGCTACCTCGTCGTGCCCAAGGCGGCGCGGTCTTTGCGCCCCCTGGAGTGGCGCGAAGCGAGGCGAGGGAATTTCAGATGAACAAGGCAATCACCGACGGGCTGGTCCTGATGCCGCCGCCGTTCTCGGCAGGTCTCAACCTCTGGTCGCGCGAGGACGGGACGCCCGGATCGGGCTCCTACCAGGGCCAGCCGAACGCGGCGCTGGTGACGAACGACCAGGATTTCGGGTCCTGTCTGGAATTGCAGAAGACCGAGGCCACGCAGAAGCTGAGAAGTTTCGCGCAGACGCCGATCCAGCCGGGGCTGTATCTGC
>JBKBVC010000254.1:0-4003 GCA_046289805.1 Tabrizicola sp. | reverse complement strand
TGGCTCGCGAACCGAGCTCCCGGCCCGATCGCCACCCCCGCGCCGATCACACCCCCGGGGCCGATCGCGGCGCCCTCGCCCAGCTCGGCCGTCGGATCGATCAGCGCCATCGGGTGCACCCCCGGAGCAATGGCCGGGCCGGGGTCCATCAGCCGGGTGAGACCCGCCATGGCAAGCCGTCCGCGCGGGGCGAAGATCGCGGCCTTCAGCCCCATGCCCCGCCAGTCCGCGCCCGGCCAGAGCATCGCCGCCTGCGCCCGGCCCTTGACGATCCCCTCGCCATAGCGCGGGTCCATCGCCAGAGCGAGTTCGTCCGGCCCGGCCAAGGCCGGCTCGGCCGCGCCGCGCACGGTCAGGTCCAGCGCACCCTCCGCCTCGGCGCCAAGCGCGGCTGCGATGTCACGGATCGTATGGCCCATGGTTCCCCCGGCTTTTCAGCGCAAGGTCTATCCCTGAACGCCGGCCAGTTCCACCCCGGCCGCCCGCAGCGCCTCCCAAAGCGCCGCATCCCGCCCATAGACATCCCGGCGATAGGTCATCCTCCCCTTCGCGTCGGGGTAGGCGGTGAAATAGACCAGATGCACCGGCAGATGCTGTTTCAGCTTCACCACCGTCTCCTCGCCGGTCTTCAGCGCGGCCTCGAACTCTGCCTCCGCATTGTCTGTCTGCCAGGACAGAAGCTCGTGCGCGAGATCGAAGGGATCGGCCACCCGGATGCAGCCGTGGCTGTAGGCGCGCACCTCGTGATCGAAAAGCGACTTCGACGGCGTGTCGTGCAGATAGATGTTGTAGGGGTTGGGGAACATGAACTTCACCTTCCCCAGCGCATTGCCGTCAGACGGCGGCTGGCGCAGGCCGAAGGGGAAGGTGCGCGCAGAATAGGCGGCGAAGTTCACCGACCCGCGGGGCACCACCCGGCCCCGGCCGTCGATCACCTGCAAGTGGCTGACGGCGTTCGGATTGCGCTGCAACAACGGCAGGTATTCCTTGACGATGATCGACCGCGGCACCCCCCAGGAGGGGTTGATCACCATGTGCTCCATCTCGTCCGAGAACTCGGGGCTGCGCTGGTCGGGGACGTTCTTGCCGATCACGACGCGGGTCTCGAAGATGGTCTTGCCGCCATCGACGATCTTCGCGCGGAAGTCCGGCAGGTTCACCCAGACATGCTTTCTGTCGCGGTCGATGTGCATCCAGCGCTCGCGCTCCATCGCGACAAGCACCGATTTCAGCCGCGCCTCGGGCGGCTGGTTGATCTCCTCCAGCGTGGCGGCATTGGCCACCCCGTCGGGAGGCAGGCCATGGGCCATCTGGAAGGCGCTGACCGCCGCCTGCAGGCCGCGGTCATAGCTGGCGACCGCGGTCGGAGCCAGATAGCCCATCCGGACCAGCCGGTCGCGCAGCGCAACCACGCCCGGTCCGCTGTCGCCCGGCCCCAGAAGCTTGCCCGGCACCGTCTCGCCCCAGCCGCCCGCGGCGATCTGCGCCTCCAGCCCCAGCTTGGCCTTCATCAGTTGCAGATAGACGGTGGATTTCGGCTCAAGCCACTTCAGGACGGCCTCGGGGTTGCCGTTGGCGATCCGCGTCAGAAGGATCTTCGGATCGATCCGGTCGATCTCGCGCAGGATGCCGGCGTCCACCTGCTTCGGGTCCAGCGCCCCCGAGGTCAGGTCGCGCGCCCAGGCCAGATAGGCCCGGGTCATCTCCACCTCGATCCGGCCACGGTCGCCCTCCGTCTCGGCGGCGCGCAGGCGGGCCATCAGCGCGGCCGCGTCGTACCGCGCAACCGGCAGGCCGTGATCCCGCGCAGCTCCGATCGCCGTCAGGAAGGCTGCGCGCCGGGCGGCATCGGCCGGACCGGTCCACAAGGTCCGGTAGCCGGTTTCGCGATACCATTCGGCCACGGCTTCGTCGGACGAGGCACTGGCGGCCAGCGACTGCGTGAAGGCAGCGGTCTGGGCGCCGACAGCCGGGGAAAGACTTTGGGAAAGTGCAAAGGCAAGGGGCACAAGCCAGAAGCGGCGGGCGGGCCTGCGCAGCGAAAGGAAGGGCATTCTGTCCTCGTTCTCAACGACTTGAGCCTTGCCGGCCATGTTCCCCGGAACCGCGAGGCTTGTCCATTCACAAAGCGCGCCACGGCCCGTCCCGCCGCAAGATTGTGTCGCCTGCGGCGCCGGTGCCGGGTGAAAGCGATGCACTTCCATCACACCGGGCATTTTTTGCGCGCGTTAAGCAGAAATTTGCCGATCGAGGTTGTGCTTGCGCCCATCGGGACAATCGGCACTTGGGCTTCGATTCGACTTGTGCAATAACGACGCTGCACTTGGGGAAGAAGTGGCACGAGAGCTGCGTAACGGCAGTCGAAGACAGCACGGGGACAGACGTTAGAATGACGGACATCAAGCTTAACAGCGTCTCGCGGCGCGGCATTCTTGGTGCGTTCGCAGCGACGGCTCTGGTGGCGGCACCGACCTACACCAATGCCTTCGGTCTTCTCAAGGGCGCCGGCGACATCCGCAGGATCCGCATGTATTCGGGGCGCACCGGCGAAAGCATCGACACGATCTACTGGATCGAAGGCGAATACATCCCCGAGGTCGTGAAGGAAATCAACCATTTCATGCGCGACTGGCGGACCGACGAGGTCATCGGCATCGACATGCGCACGATCGACATCATGGCCGCATCGCACCGGCTGATGGATGTGTCGGAACCCTACATGCTCTTGTCGGGCTATCGCTCGCCCAAGACGAACGCGATGCTGCGCTCTCGGTCGCGCGGGGTCGCCAAGAACTCGCTGCACATGGTGGGCAAGGCGGCCGACCTGCGGCTCCAGTCGCGCTCGGTGGCGCAGATGGCCAGGGCGGCTGCGGCCTGCGCCTCGGGCGGGGTGGGCAAGTATTCGCGGTCAAACTTCGTTCACATGGACTGCGGTCCGGTCCGCAGCTGGGGCGGCTGACTGTCGCCGTTGACTGTCGCCACTGCCACGAAACGCGGCGCCTTCGGGCGCCTCTTTCGTTTGCGGATCACCCAAGGGCTCGTCAGAGGTCTGCGACCCCTCCTCGCTGACCCTGGGGACGAGCAGCCAAGGGCGCACGAAGAGCGCGCCTGGATGGGCTATACCTGCCCTGCCCCCCCTGCCCCGCCGTCGATCTCACGGCCGCGATAGCCCATCGCCACCACGAACTTCTCGGAACTGTCGGACCGGCTGGCCGGCGGCTTGACGTTCGCCACCTTGCGGAAATTGCGCTTGAGCATCGCCTGCATCTCGTTCTCGGCTCCGCCCGCCAGCACCTTGGCGACGAATGTCCCGCCGTCCTCCAGCACGTCGAAGGCAAAGGCCAGCGCCGCCTCGACCAGCGCCACGATGCGCAAGTGGTCGGTGGCCTTGTGCCCGCTGGCCGCCGCCGCCATGTCCGACATCACCACGTCGGCCCGCCCGCCCAGCCAGCCCTTGACCTTCTCGTCCGCATCGTCGGACAGGAAGTCCAGCTGGTGGATCTCGGCCCCGGCGATCGGCTCCACCTCCTGCAGATCCACCCCCAGGACGGTGCCCTTCGGCTTCTTCGGGTTCTGGCCAAGCGCATTGACCCGCGCCACCGCCACCTGACACCAGCCGCCGGGCGCGCAACCAAGGTCCACCACCCGCGCGCCGGGCTTGAGGAAGCCGTACTTGTCGTCCAGCTCGATGATCTTGTAGGCAGCCCGGCCCCGGTAGCCCTCGCGCCTGGCGCGCTGGACGTAAGGGTCGTTCAGCTGCCGCTCAAGCCACAGTGTCGAGGACAGCTTGCGTCCCTTGGCGGTCTTGACCCGCACCCGCAGCTCGCGCTGGCCGCGACCCGAGGTGGGCTTTCCCGAGTTGGGTTTCTCGCTCATGTGTAAGGCCCGTCTTCCAGCACGCCATCCGCGCTCATCTGCGCGTAGAGCAGCCCCTCCCTAAGCCCCCGGTCGGCCACCGACAAGCGGTCCGTGGGCCAGATCCGCATCAGCGCCTGCAGGATCG
>JBKBVC010000253.1:0-4004 GCA_046289805.1 Tabrizicola sp. | reverse complement strand
GTGGCCCGTAGAGCTTTTCGCCCAGCTGACGGACGAGTTCGCGTTCCGGCCATGTCAGGCGTGCGTCCTCGAGCGAGACGGCGAGCAGACCCTGCTCGCGCCAGCCGTCGCGCTTCACCTGGTCCGGATCCCGGCGCTGGCCGCCGTAGCCCTTTGGGTGCCACCTCATGCGACACCCCCGTTCGTCTCGATCGCCCAGAGCAGAAGCGCGATGGCGTCGGCCTCGTTGTCGTCGGCGAGGCTGAAGCCTCGGGCCCGCGCGGCAGCGATCATCGTCGCCTTCGGCGCGTTGCCCTTGCCGGTGGCGTGTCGCTTGATCGTGCCGACCGGAACGCCTTGGTAGGGAATGCCGCGCAGCTCGGCCCATGTCGTCAGCGTCGCGAGGAGACCTCCAAACACATGGGCTGCGTCGGTCCCGGCGTGGCGCCGGACCTCTTCGAACCAGATCGCGGCGATGGGCCCGGACAGCCGGTCCAGTTCGGTCAGCCAGTTGGTGAAGCGCAGGTATCGCATGCCGCCGCCATCGAAGCGTCCGGGCCGAAAGCTGACCGTGCCGCTGGTGGTCAGTCCGTCATGGCTGCGGAGCGCCCAGCCAGTCGTGGTCCCGAGGTCGAGGGCGAGGATGCAGGACCGGTTGATCGCGCCCGAATCGGGGCGGACGTCCTGTGCGGGGATTGGTGTGTTCATCGTGAAGGCTCACAAGCTGTGGGCCTTCGGCTTCGGTCACCGCAAGATGTAGCATTCGGCGGTCCTCGGCCAAAGCGAAAACGACCAGGGACGACGCGGCCGGCGACGATCGACACGCTGCCCGTCCCGGTCCCAACCTCCGACCGTGTGGTCCCAACCTTCGAGGGGGTTGGGACAGCCCTTTATTGTTTTACTCCAATGACTTGAATGGATGTGGTCCCAACCTCGGTGTCCCCAACGGGGGTCCTTCTCTTTTCGTATAGAAAAACATGTTCCCGACCTTTTCCGTTCTCCCACATGAATGTGTAGCAAAAGGTTGGGACCACGGGGTGAGGTTGGGGACACCGTTGTTTTTGAACGGCTTTTCGTGTCCCCAACCCCCTCGGGGGGTTGGGACAAGGTTGGGACCACCGGGGAGGTTGGGACAGAACTCCACGACTAGCGCCGGGCAGCTTCAGACAAAACAGGATCCGGGCGAAGGGCGCGGAGCGGCCGTTGGTTCCGAGAGCGAGCTCACCTGGCACAGCATCACAGAACGGACATTTGACGATGCTCCGCTAACCCTTGCATACGACCTACGCGCCATCCACTATATCTGGATATCATTTGGAGCGTGCTTCCGATGCCAGAAGGCGTTTGCAGGATCTTGAGCTTGGACGGTGGGGGAGCGAAAGGCTTCTATTCCCTCGGAGTGCTGGCCGAGGTCGAAGCGGTGCTCCCTCACCCCATTCACGAGAGCTTCGACTTGATCTTCGGGACAAGTACCGGCTCGATCATCGCCACGCTGTTGGCTACCGGAAAGTCGGTCGAAGAAATCCATTGCCTCTATCGAGAGCACGTCCCGCATATCATGCAAGCCAAGAAACCGCGCGAACGCACGCGGCGTCTTCGCGCCGTTGGGGAGAAGGTCTTCGGAGAGGATGGTTTCGACACGGTTCGCACTGGCCTTGGTGTCGTGACTACGAAGTGGCAACTCGAGACGCCGATGATCTTCAAGAGCATGCAGAGCCGAGCAGTCTGCTCTGTCCGTGTGGCTGTGGTGAGATGCACCGCATCGGCGAAGACCGGACCGAGCGGCTGGATATCGTGCCCGCGCAACTGCGGGTCATCGTGACCGTGCGCCCAAAATATGCGTGCCGCAGGTGTGCAGAGGGCGTGACCCAGGCACCGGCACCCGCACACCTGATCGATGGCGGCCTACCCACTGAGGGCGCCTTGGCGCATGTGCTGGTCAGCAAATACGCGGACCATCTGCCGTTGTATCGTCAGAGCCAAATCCTTGCCCGCGCGGGCATCGAGCTTCACCGCAGCACGCTGGCTGATTGGGTCGGCACCGCCGCCTTCCACCTCGGTCCCGTGGTCGATCGGCTGACAGAGCACCTGAAGACGTCGAGCAAGCTGTTCATGGACGAAACCACGGCACCCGTGCTCGATCCTGGCCGAGGCCGGACGAAGACGGGCTACCTCTGGGCCCTGGCGCGCGATGACCGCTCATGGGGCGGGGGCGATCCGCCCGGTGTGGTCTTCACCTATGCGCCCGACCGCGCGGACGAAAACGCAGAGCGCATCCTCCATGGCTTTGACGGCACCCTGCAGCTGGATGGCTATACCGGCTACAACCGTCTGACGCGTCCGTCCCGGACAGGCGGCGCACCGATCACCGTCGCTTATTGCTGGGCGCATGTCCGGCGAAAACTGAAGGAGATCTTTGATCGCGACGGCTCCAAGATCGCGGCCGAGGGCCTGTGCCGAATAGCCGAGCTTTACCGGATCGAGGCCGAGATCCGTGGCATGGACCCGGGCCAGCGGCTGTCGGCCCGCCAAGCGCGCAGTGCGCCGCTGATCGCCGCATTCGGGGAATGGCTGCAGCTGCAGTGTCGGCGCATATCGATGAGGTCGCGCCTCGGGGAGAAGCTGGCCTATATCCATCGTCACTGGGGCGGGTTGCAGACCTTCTTGCGCGACGGCCGGGTCGAGATCGACTCCAACAACGTCGAGAACCTGATCCGGCCGATCGCGCTGACGCGAAAGAATGCGCTCTTCGCAGGCCATGACGAGGGTTGCCGATCCTGGGCGCGCATCGCATCCCTGATCGCCACCGCAAAGGTCAAAGGCGTCGAACCCTTCGCCTACCTCAAGGCAACCCTGGAAGCGGTGGCAGCCAGCCATCCTCAGGCAAAGATCGACGACCTGCTGCCCTGGAACTTCAACCCGTCAAGCTGAAACCAGGTGAGGCGGCGCCGCCGCTTACGAACATGATCATCTACGGAGTGGCGGCCTTGGCCGCCTGTCATCTTGCGGGCGTCATCCTGGGCGACCTGCTGGGGGTCCTGTTGGGCGTCCAGTCGAATGTGGGGGGCGTGGGCTTCGCCATGCTGCTCCTGATCCTGCTGACCGACTGGCTGCGCCGGACGGGCCGCCTGCCGCAGGCCTTCGAACAGGGGGTGCTGTTCTGGTCGGCCATGTACATCCCCATCGTGGTCGCGATGGCCGCCCAGCAGAACGTGGTCGCCGCGCTGGCGGGCGGCCCCTTGGCGATCATGGTGGGCATCGGCGCCACCGTCGCCTGCTGGGCGCTGGTCCCGGTCGTGGCCCGCATCGGCGGCCAGGACGAACCGCTGCCGCCCCTGACCGCGCAGGAGGGCTGATCCATGGAGATGATCGTCGAGGTTCTGGCCCGCAACGGCCTGGTCTTTGCCTTCCTGTTCGTGGGCGGCGTCATGTGGCTGTCCTATCAGCTGTCCGACCGGCTGACGGCGGGTCGGCTGCACGGATCGGCAGTGGCCATCATCATCGGTCTGATCCTGGCCTGGATCGGCGGCATGATGACCGGGGGCAGCCGCGGGCTGGCGGATGTGCCGCTGTTCACCGGGATCGGGCTGATGGGGGGCGCGATGCTGCGCGACCTGGCCATCGTCTCGACCGCTTACGGCGTCGACATGCGCGAGATCCGCAAGGCCGGCGCGGCGGGGGTCAGCGCGCTGGCCTTGGGGATCGTGGTGTCCTTCGCGGTGGGCGCGGCGATCGCGGCGGCCTTCGGCTATACCGATGCGGTCAGCATGGCGACGATCGGCGGGGGTGCGGCGACCTATATCGTGGGTCCGGTGACCGGCACCGCCTTGGGCGCCAGTTCCGAGGTCATCGCCCTGTCGGTCGCTGCGGGGCTGCTGAAGGCGGTGCTGGTGATGATCGGCACGCCGCTGGTCGCGCCGCTGATCGGGCTGAACAACCCGAAATCGGCCATGGCCTATGGCGGGCTGATGGGCACGACCAGCGGCGTGGCCGGGGGGCTGGCCGCGACCGACAAGCGGCTGGTG
>JBKBVC010000252.1:0-4033 GCA_046289805.1 Tabrizicola sp. | reverse complement strand
AGCCCCTGTTCGACGGCCCCGACGCCGCCGAGACGCGGGCAACGATGGCCTGGGTCCTCGACCAGTCGATGATCCTGTTGCACCCCTTCATGCCCTTCATCACCGAAGAGCTGTGGGGCACCACCGGCAAGCGCGAGAAACTCCTCGTCCACACCGACTGGCCGACCCTTCCGGCCAGCCTGATCGACCGCGACGCGGAACGCGAAATGACCTTCGTCACCACGCTGATCGACGACATCCGCTCGGCCCGCGCGCAGGTCCACGTCCCCGTGGGCCTCAAGGCCGACCTCGTGGCGACCAGCCTGACCGAGGACGCCCGCCAGGCCTTCCAGCGCAACGAGATGCTCATCAAACGCCTCGCCCGGATCGACCAGGTCACCGAAGGCCCTGCCCCCAAGGGGTCCATCGCCGTCACGGCCGAAGGCGCGGCTTTCGCGATCCCGCTGGAGGGCCTGATCGACATCGCCGAGGAGAAATCCCGGCTGCAAAAGGCGCTGGACAAGCTGATGAAGGAGATCGGGGGGCTCAAGGGCCGGCTCGACAACCCGAATTTCGTCAAGTCGGCGCCCGAGGAGGTGGTGATGGAGGCGACCGCGAACCTCGAGGCTCGGCAGGAGGAGGCGGCGAAGATCAGCGAGGCGCTGCGGCGTCTGGCGGATCTTGGCTGACCGCGCCCGGAGTCACGCGTCCCTTGAAGAGCGCCCTGTGAGGGGCCACTTCTGCTGAGGAGGTGACGCGATGTCCTGGCTGTCCCGACTGGCAGAGCGCCAGATCCAGAAGGCCCGCCTGAAGGGTCAGTTGCAGGGGCTGGCAGGCGAAGGCAAGCCCCTGCCCGACCGGACCGGAGACGCCTTCGTGTCGGCGGCCGATGCGGTGGGGTTCCGGATCATGGCGCAGGCAGGCGTGTTGCCCGAGGAAATCACGCTGAAGAAGCAGGCTGCGGCGCAACGGGCGCATCTGTCGACCCTCACCGACGCAGCCGAGCGCAAGGCCGCGATGGCGGAGCTGGCACGGCTGGAGATGTTGCAGGCCATTGCCGAGGACTCGCGCCGCAAGTTCCTGCGCTGAGGCTTGCGCGTCGCCCCCGGCCCGTGCCAGCCTTCGCGCCATGAGCCGTTTCCTGACCCCCCATGCCGCCACCCTGCCCTCCACGGTCCCCTTCACCGGCCCCGAGGCGCTGGAGCGCCGGACCGGCATCCCTTTTCGCGCGCGTCTTGGCGCGAACGAAAGCCTGTTTGGACCTTCCCCCAGGGCCATCGCCGCGATGAAGGCGGCGGCAGAGGAGGTCTGGATGTATGGCGATCCGGAAAATCACGACCTGAAACAGGCGCTTGCCGCGCATCACGGGATGAGTCCGGACCACATCGTCGTCGGGCCCGGGATCGACGGGCTTCTGGGTCTGGTCTGCCGACTGGTCCTTGAACCGGGAACGCCGGTTGTCACCAGCCTGGGGGCCTATCCGACCTTCAACTTTCATGTCGAGGGCTACGGCGGCGTGCTGACCCGCGTGCCCTACCGGGGCGATCACGAAGACCCGGAGGCGCTGCTTGCCGCAGCAAAATCGACAGGGGCGCGGCTGATCTACCTTGCCAATCCGGATAACCCGATGGGCAGCCATCACCCGGCGGCTGTGATCAAGGACATGGTGGCGAACCTGCCGGATCAGGCGCTCCTGATCCTGGACGAGGCCTATGCCGATCTTGCCCCGTCCGGCACGGTGCCGGATATCCCGGCCGATCATCCGCAGGTCATCCGGATGCGCACCTTTTCCAAGGGTTACGGGCTGGCGGGCGCACGGGTCGGCTATGCGATCACCAACCCGGACCTGGCATTGGCCTTCGACAAGGTGCGCGACCATTTCGGCATGGGCCGCATCTCCCAGGCCGGGGCGCTGGCGGCGCTGGCGGATCAGGACTGGCTGCGCAGCGTTCAGACCCGCACCCTGGCCGCCCGCGCCCGGCTTTCGACCCTTGCCGAGGCGAACGGATTGCGCCCCCTGCCCTCGGCCACCAACTTCGTGACCATCGACTGCGGCCGGGACGGAAATCACGCCCGCAGGGTGCTGGAGGCGCTGGCGAGTCGGGGCGTGTTCATCCGGATGCCCGGGGTTGCGCCTCTGGATCGCTGCATCCGCATCAGCCTGGGAGACGACCGGGCGCTTGATATCCTAGAAGAAGCACTTCCCGCCGCGCTCCGCGACGTCGGCTGATCACTCGGCGGCGAGGTCGGGCTTCGCCGGCCCGAGGGCCGGGGCCCTGCCGGCTGCCGGCGTCTCGGCCGGGCCCAGTCTGGGGCCAGCCGGCACCGGCTCCTGCAGGAGCAGCCGGCCGACGGCCGGCGCCATGGCGGAGGATGCGCCGGAGATGGCCCGGCGGAACACCAGCACGTTCTGGAATGTGGTCTTGGTGCCGGTCAGCCCGACCCGCTCATCGCAGGGCAGCGTGTCCGCGCGGACATAGTCCCAGCCTTCGGCTCCAAGTTCGTTCATCAGGTTGGTCAGCGCCAAGGCAAAGCGGTCTTCCGTGGTCTTGACGCCGCGCGCCTTCTCGCCCCGCCTGGGTGCCGGAATGACCTTGAACTCGAAACGCTGCATCGGGCCTCTCCCGTCACTGTGCGGAAGAAGAGATAGAAGATTCTGCGGCTTGCCGCAAATCACGGAGACTCTTTCCGGCAGAAGCGCGCCCGCAGGGCAACAGGCCGGGCCAGACTCCCCCTAAGGGTCTTGCAAGACTTTTCGAGAAGTTCCGCCCCCCGGTCCTACAGGCCGAGCTTCTGCGCCACCAGCGCGTTGACCGTCGCCGGATTGGCCTTGCCGCCGGTCGCCTTGATGACCTGGCCGGTAAACCATCCGGCAAGCTTCGGATTTGCCTTCGCTTTCTGGACCTGCTCGGGGTTCGCGGCAATGATCTCGTCCACCGCCTTCTCGATCGCGGCGGTGTCGGTGACCTGCTTCATGCCGCGGGCCTCAACGATCTTTGCCGGGTCGCCGCCTTCGGTATAGACAATCTCGAAAAGGTCCTTGGCGATCTTGCCGCTGATCGTGCCTGCGGCGATCAGGTCGATGATCCCGCCCAGCTGGGCCGCCGAGACCGGACTTTCGGTGATGTCGTGGCCTTCCTTCTTCAGCCGGCCGAACAGTTCATTGATGACCCAGTTCGCGGCCATCTTGCCATCGCGACCACGCGCCACCGCGTCGAAATAGTTCGCCGCGTCGAGTTCGGCCGTCAACACGGTTGCGTCATAGTCGGTCAGGCCATAATCCGCCATGAACCGCGCCTTCTTGGCGTCCGGCAGTTCCGGCATCCGCGCCTTGATGTCATCCACCCAGGCCTGCTCGATCTCCAGCGGCAAGAGGTCGGGGTCGGGGAAATAACGATAGTCGTGCGCCTCTTCCTTGGACCGCATCGAGCGCGTCTCGCCCTTGTCGGGGTCATAAAGCCGGGTTTCCTGCACGACCTCTCCGCCGTCCTCCAGGATGGCGATCTGGCGCCGGGCCTCATACTCGATCGCCTGCTGGATGAACCGCATCGAGTTCATGTTCTTGATCTCGCAGCGCGTGCCGAGATGGCTGAAGTCCTGCGTTTCCAGATACTTCTCGTAGGCGCCGGGGCGGCAGACCGACACGTTCACATCCGCGCGCAGGTTGCCGTTCTGCATGTTGCCGTCGCAGGTCCCGAGGTAGCGCAGGATCTGGCGCAGCTTGGTGACATAGGCCGCAGCTTCCTCGGGTCCCCGGATGTCGGGGCGGCTGACGATCTCCATCAGCGCGACACCGGTGCGGTTGAAATCGACGAAGGACAGGTTCGGGTCCATGTCGTGGATCGACTTGCCCGCGTCCTGTTCCAGATGGATGCGCTCGATCCGCACCCGTCGGGCAATGCCAGGGCCCATCTCGACGATCACCTCGCCCTCGCCGACGATCGGGTGGTAAAGCTGGCTGATCTGATAGCCCTGCGGCAGGTCGGGGTCGAAATAGTTCTTCCGGTCGAAGGCCGAGACCAGGTTGATCTGCGCCGGCAGGCCAAGGCCGGTG
>JBKBVC010000251.1:0-4038 GCA_046289805.1 Tabrizicola sp. | reverse complement strand
ACGACATAGGCGAGCCGGAACGGCGCATCCGACCGCCAGTCGATCGCGGCCAGGAACCGGTCCTGCCGGAACTCGGCATGGGCCACGTCCTGCACCGCGTCCAGCCAGCCCAGTTCCGAGGTCGCGCCCGCCGACATCAGGTTCGGATTGTCGATCTCCAGCCCCGCGGGCAGGGGATCGCTGACCATCAGCCGCGCCTCGCCATAGGCGAAGGGCGTGACCTCCAGCACCACCACCAGCCTCGTGCCCGCCGCCACGCTTTCCGGCGAAACCTCCTGCCCGTCCATCGCGTAGTAGGTCCGGGTGATCGCATAGCCGTTGCCGCCCGCGGGCTCGGGCTCGGCCGGGACACCATAGGTCGTCACCGTGACGCTGGTGTCCGGCCCCCCGTTGCGCACGACGACCGGGGTCGCCGCGCCGGCCTCAAGCACGCGGACCAGCGGTCCCTCGGCCGGCTGGCCGTCGATGGTGATGCCCGCGGCCCCCGGCCGGTCGATCAGCGCGTTGGTGGCCAGAAGCGCCCCGGTCGCCTCCTGCGTCGAGAGGTTGGTGCCCCGCGCGGCCAACCGGTCGGTCAGCGCCTCGCGGTCCACCGCGTTCGACCCGGCCTCGACCGCCAGCGTCAGAAGCGCCGCCGTGTCGCGGTAGCGGGTGCCGTAGTCCACCCGCCAGACCTGGCCCTGCTCGGGCCCCTGCGCATCCAGCTTGGCCAGCGCCTTGCGGAACATCGCATCCGCCCGCGGCTGGTCGCCGTAGGAGGCCAGCGCCGCCGCCAGCTGCGCCTGCGCGAGCGGCGTCGCAAAGTCGTCGCCCTTCACGTCGGCGTAATAGCGCAGGTCGCCCACCGCCGCCGCGCCCTCGCGCGCCAGCACCATCAGCGCATAGGCCAGCGCCTCGCCGCCGCCGTTGGTCTCGGCGCTGAAGTCGGGCGCATAGTTCACCTGGTTGCGCAGGTTCGCCAGCGCGTTGCGGAAGGCGAGGTCCGGCACCGTGTAACCCTGCGCCCGCGCCCGGCTGAGGAAGTCGGTCACATAGGCGTCGAGCCAGAAGTCGCCCTGCTCCGGCCCCCAGAGCCCGAAGCCCCCAGACGAGGACTGGTTGGCCAGGATCTCCACCACCGCCTCGTCGATCCGGGTCTGGATGTTCTCGGCCCCCTTCAGGTCCATCACCCGCGCCACCTGGTCGAAGTAAAGCAGCGGCAGCGCCTTCGAGGTGATCTGCTCGGTGCAGCCATAGGGATAGCGGTCAAGCGCGGCCAGCAGCCCCGGCGCGTTCAGCCGCGCGATCGGGCCGACCGCCATCACCGCCTTGCCCGACCCCGGCACGAGTCCCGCGAACACGTTGCCGTCAAAGGTGAAGCTCTGCCCCGAAGCAAGCTCCACCCGGCTGATGCGGGCAACTTCCGGGTCATTCACCTGCACCGGGATCGTCAGCGTCTTCTTCAGCACCTTGCCGTCCGGCGTGGTCAGGCTGATGTCGATGCTCTGCACGCCCACATCCCCCGCCGTCACCGGCACCTCGAACACCGCCTTGGCCTTCTCGCCGAGGTCAAAGCCCGAAGGCACCGCGCCCAGCGTCAGCCCGTTCGCGGTCACGTCGAGGCTCATCCGCCCCGCAGGCCCGGTGGCATGGACCACCTCCAGCAAGAGCCGCGACGTGTCGCCAGGCGACAGGAAACGCGGCAGGCTGGCCGTCACCACCACCGGGTCACGCACCAGCACATCCGCCGATGCCTGCCCGACCCCGGTCTTCGACCAGGCCACCGCCATCACCTTCACCGTACCGTTGAAGCTCGGCAGGTCGAACGTCGCCCGCGCATAGCCGTCCGCGCCCACCTCGACCGGGCCGGTGAAATAGGCCACGAGTTCCTCTGTGGGCGGCGGCGCCTGCAACCGCGCCTGCGCGCCCGCGTCGCCGCCCGAGCGGACCTCGCCTGTCGCGCCGTTCAGCCCGTCGATCAGTCGCCCGTAAAGGTCGCGGATGCCGACCCCCAGCCGGCGCTGGCCGAAGTAATGGCCCTGTGGGTCCGGTGCCTCGAAACCGGTCAGGTTCAGGATGCCCTGATCCACCGCCGCGATGGTGACATGGGCCGTCTCGCCCGCCGTCACGCCGTCCACCTTCACCGCCACGTCCAGCGGCCCGCGCGGCGCGGCCTCGGCCGCGACCTCGACCCTGGCCGCCAGCGCCCGCTTGCCCGGGTCGATCTTCGCGTGCGTAAGGCCGAGGGCCCGCGCTGGGTTCCGCCCCGCCGCGACGTCCATCGGCCGCAGGACCGAGGCCGTGACATAGACCCCCGTGCCCCAGTCATCCGTCACCGGCAGCTGGATCAGGTTCTCGCCCTCCTTCACCTCGACCGCCTGCATGGCAACCAGCCGGTTCGACAGCACCGTGACCAGCGCCGTGCCCGCCGCACGCGGCACGACGCGCAGGATCGCCGTCTCGCCGGGGCGATAGGCGGGCTTGTCCAGCGACAATTCCAGAGTGTCGGGGGTGGCCGAGGCATCGGCGGGCGCATACCAGCCCGCGTAGAATTCCATCGACGAGGCCGCCTTTCCGCCATCCGCCCGTTCCACCACGATCTCGTAGCTGCCCCAGGTCACATCGGCGGCGATCTCCGCCGGCTGCGCACCGGGCCGGGCCTCGCCCTCGGCGACCAGCTCGCGGGTGACGACCGGCTCCCAGCTCCATTCGCCGAAGTTCTGATACCACTGATAGTCATACTGCACCCGGTTGACCTTCCAGCGCAGCGGCAGATCGACCGCCGTCTCGCCCGCGCCGACCGCGATCAGCTGGAACCGCGCCTGACCGCCCTCGGGCGCCACGCCGTCGAACAGGGGCTTGATGCCGATCATCGGCTCGGAGGGCGCCAGCGCGCGCACCAGCTCGCGCTGCACGGGGCGGCCCGAGCCCTCGGCCACCCGCACCGTCACCCGCGCCTCGAGCGGGCGGAAGGGATCGGCCACCTCGGGCAGGGCGACAGGCAGGGTGGCATTGCCGGCCTCGTCGGTCTCGGTCCCCTCCAGCGCGCCCATCTGTGCGCTGAAGGGCTGGTCGTGCCGGCCGAAGACAAAGCCGGGGAACTTCTCCAGCCCTTGCGCCGCGCGCAACAGCACCTCGCCCTCGACCGCCAGCCCCGCGCCCGGCGCGCCGAACAGATAGCGCGCCGACAGGGTCAGGTCGGCGGGCGCGCCGCCGAGGGTCAGCGGCGCATCGCCCATGGTCAGATCGAAGTCGATGCGTTCGGGCAGGAAGTCCTCGACCAGAAAGGTCTTCGCGGCCAGCGCCGGGGCTTCGACATCGGCGAACATCTCCAGCCGCCAGACCCCGCGCGGCGCATTGCCCGCGATGGGCAGGCTGAACACATGCCCGCCCGCGCCGCGGTCCTCGACCAGCTGGCGGGAATATTCCACGCCATCGGGACGCTTCAGCACCGCCGTCATCGGCAGGCCCTCGACCGCCTTCTGTTCGGGGTCGCGGGCCAGGGCAGTGACAAAGACCGTCTCGCCCGCGCGATAGGCGCCGCGATCGGTGGTCAGGAACACATCCACCGGCGGCGCGGCCTCGCGGCCCTCGACCCCGCGGTCGGAGAGGTCGAACTCGGGGTCGGTCAGCGACAGGAAGGCGATGTCCTGTTCGCCGTCCTTCACCACCACCATCGCCGGGGCGCTGCCGCCCGTGCCGCGGGTCAGCGCCGGGTCGATGCGGGCATAGCCCTCGGTGTCGGTCGTCCAGGTCGCCAGGACAACGTTCGCCCGGTTCAGCAGCTCGACCGTGACACCGGCCTTGGCCTTCGCGGTGGACAGGCTGCGGACGAAGACATGCAGCCCGTCAACGCCCGACATGGTGGTCACGCCCAGGTCCGACACCACGAACCACTGCCAGGCGGGCGGGATATTGTAGGGGTCCACCCCCGGCACCTCGGCCTTCAGCGCATAGATGCCCGCCGGCTGGCCGGCCAGCGCCTCGCCCATCGGCAGGCGGGTGGTCACGTCGCGGTTGACCTCCTGCGCCACGCTGGCCGAGCCGGTCCAGAGCTTC
>JBKBVC010000250.1:0-4044 GCA_046289805.1 Tabrizicola sp. | reverse complement strand
GGCCCGGTCTGGGTGGCGCTGACCGCCCGCGCGCTGGCCTTCGGGATGGGCGGGGCCTGGCCGCTGGCCGTGGGGGTGGCGCTGGGCGACCTGATCTGGCCGCTGGCCGCGATCTTCGGGCTGAGCTGGATCCTGTCGCTGTATGGCGATTTCCTTGCCGTGCTGCGCTGGGTCGCTGCGGTGGTCTTCCTGGTCATGGGCGTGCTTCTGATCCGCAAGCCCGCCGCCGCCATCGACGCCGACAGCCGACTGACCCGGCCGGGGGCCTGGGCCGGCTTTGCCGTGGGCGTGGCAGCCGTGATCGGCAACCCCAAGGCGATCCTGTTCTACATGGGGGTGCTCCCCGGCTTCTTCGACCTGTCGCGCGTGACTGCCCCCGACATCGCCGCGATCCTGCTGGTCTCGGCCTTGATTCCGATGCTGGGGAACCTCGCGCTGGCCTGGTTCCTGGACCGGGCCCGGCGGCTTCTGTCCAGCCCCGAGGCGATGCGGCGGCTGAACGTTGCCTCGGGCTGTCTGCTGATCGCCGTGGCGCTGGTGATCCCCTTCACCTGACCACCAAATCTGGTGGCCAAGGGGTGACATTGCCGCACCGAACCGCTATAAATCGCGGGCAACGACAAGGGTTTCCCACGCATGGCTGAACAGCCCAGCAAGGCCGCCGAATACGGCGCCGATTCCATCAAGGTTCTCAAGGGGTTGGAGGCGGTTCGCAAACGCCCCGGCATGTATATCGGCGACACCGACGATGGCTCGGGCCTGCACCACATGGTCTATGAGGTCGTGGACAACGGCATCGACGAGGCGCTGGCCGGACATGCCACCGAAGTCGTGGTGAAGATCCACGCCGACGACAGCGTTTCGGTGCGCGACAACGGGCGCGGCATCCCCGTGGACCTGCACCCCGAGGAAGGCGTCTCGGCGGCCGAGGTCATCATGACCCAGCTGCATGCCGGCGGCAAATTCAACAACACGGACGAGGGTGGGAACGCCTACAAGGTCTCGGGCGGGCTGCACGGCGTGGGCGTCTCGGTGGTGAACGCGCTTTCGGAATGGCTGGAACTGACCGTCTGGCGCAACGACACCGAATACCGCGCCCGGTTCGAGGACGGCAACTGCACGGTCCATGTCCACCCGGCCGGCCCTGCGCCGGGCAAGCGGGGGACCGAGGTGCGGTTCCTGGCCTCGGCCAAGACCAACCGGCCGGATGGGACCTTCTCCAACCTCGACTACAGCTTCAAGACGCTGGAAACCCGGCTTCGCGAACTGGCGTTCCTGAATTCCGGAGTGCGGATCATCCTGGAGGATGAACGCCATGCCGAACCGCAGCGGGTCGAGCTTTACTACGAAGGCGGGGTGCGGGAGTTCGTCAAGTACATCGACCGCTCCAAGACCAGCGTCATGCCCGAGCCGATCTACATGGTCGGCGAACGGAACGGAATCGGGGTCGAGATCGCGATGTGGTGGAACGACAGCTACCACGAAACCGTATTGCCGTTCACAAACAATATCCCGCAGCGCGACGGCGGCACGCACCTGGCCGGTTTCCGGGCGGCTCTGACCCGCACGATCACTGCCTATGCCCAATCCTCGGGCATTGCGAGGCGAGAGAAGGTGGACTTCACCGGCGACGACGCGCGGGAAGGGCTGACCTGCGTGCTGTCAGTCAAGGTGCCGGACCCGAAGTTCTCGTCCCAGACGAAAGACAAGCTGGTGTCCTCCGAGGTGCGCCCGGCGGTCGAGAACCTGGTCAACGAAAAGCTTGGCGAGTGGTTCGAGGAAAACCCCGGCCCGGCGAAGGTCATCGTCGGCAAGATCATCGAGGCGGCACTGGCGCGCGAGGCCGCCCGCAAGGCGCGCGAGCTGACCCGGCGCAAGACGGCGCTGGATGTGGCCTCGCTGCCCGGCAAGCTGGCGGATTGTCAGGAACGCGACCCGTCGAAGTCCGAACTGTTCCTGGTCGAGGGCGACTCGGCCGGCGGCTCGGCCAAGCAGGGCCGCTCGCGCGCGAACCAGGCCGTGCTGCCGCTGCGGGGCAAGATCCTGAACGTCGAACGCGCGCGGTTCGACCGGATGCTCTCCAGCCAGGAAATCGGCACGCTCATCACCGCGCTGGGCACAGGGATCGGCCGCGACGAATTCGACATCTCCAAGCTGCGCTACCACAAGGTCGTCATCATGACCGACGCCGACGTGGACGGCGCGCATATCCGCACGCTTCTGCTGACCTTCTTCTTCCGCCAGATGCCGCAACTGATCGAGGGCGGCTACCTCTACATCGCCCAGCCGCCGCTCTACAAGGTTTCACGCGGAAAATCAGAGGTTTACCTGAAAGATCAGGCCGCTCTGGAGGATTACCTGATCGAGATGGGGACCGAGGGCGCCGTCCTGCGCCTGACCGACGGGCAGGAGATCGCCGGCAACGACCTCCTCCGCGTCGTCGAGGGCGCGCGGCAGTTCCGCCGCGTGCTGGACGCCTTCCCGACCCATTACCCGCGCCCGATCCTGGAACAGGCGGCGCTGGCCGGTGCCTTCGATCCGGGCAAGGCAGACGATGACCTTCAGGCCGTCGCAGATACGGTGGCCCGGCGCCTGAACCTGATCGCGCCCGAGTTCGAGCGCGGCTGGCAGGGCCGCATCACCCAGGACCACGGCATCCGCCTGTCCCGTATCCTGCGCGGGGTCGAGGAGTTGCGGACGCTGGACGGCGCGGTGCTGCGTTCGGGCGAGGCGCGGAAACTCAGCCAGATCGCCGGCCAGTATCGCGACATCTACCGCGACCCCTCCCGCCTGATCCGCAAGGACCGCGAGCAGGCGATCCACGGCCCGATCGACCTGTTGAAATCCATCCTGGCCGAGGGGGAAAAAGGCCTGACGCTGCAACGCTACAAGGGCCTGGGCGAGATGAACCCGGATCAGCTGTGGGAGACGACGCTCGACCCCGAGGCGCGGACGCTGTTGCAGGTCAAGGTGGACGATCTGGCCGAGGCGGACGACATCTTCTCGAAGCTGATGGGCGACGTGGTGGAACCCCGCCGCGACTTCATCCAGCAGAACGCGCTGAGCGTCGAGAACCTGGACTTCTAGAGCCAGCCCAGCGGGTGCGCCGAAAAGCCGTGGCAGGCGGACCCGTCCGGGAAGTCGATCGACCAGTTCTCGGGCGTGGTCACGTGGCCTTCGCGCACCCAGCGGCCCCAGCGCGCGGCGATGATGGCGCGGATCGCGTCGCGGCGCCCAAGCCATTGCAGCGCAAGGAAAAGATAGTGGTGCATGAAGGGGCTGGCAAGCGCGGGCCGGCCTTCCACAGGCTCATCCCGCAGGTCCAGGGACCGCGCCACGACGCGGTCGGCCAGGCTCTCGGCCTCCGCCCCTTCAACCATCCCCGTCAGGATCAGCAGCGCCAGTCCCAACTGGCTTGCCGCCTCCCCACCGGGGCTTTCGCGCCAGCCGTCCCGCGCCCGGTGACCTTGCAAGGCCCGAGCCAGCTCGCCCGCCTCTTCGGCCCAATCGGCGCTCCGACCGACCCGCTCTGCCATTCCCGCGGCAAGCCGCAGCGCATGCAGATAGCGCAGGTTCAGCGTCAGGTTCGGCTCGGCGCGGTTCATCGGCGACCAGTCGAGGAACAGCCGCCGTCCCGGCGGGCTGCGCAGCAACCCGTCCGCGCCGCGGAAGCTGGCCATGCGCTCGAGCATCCGGGTCAGCACACCCCAGTGTCGCTGCCAGACGGCCCCCGGCTCGGCGATCCCCGGATGCGTGGCGCAACCGGCCAGCAGTTCGACCCAGGAAAAATTGTAATCCGTCACCGCATAGGCCGGCACCTCGCCCGGCAGGACGGAGGGCAACAGCCCCTCGGCATCCGCCCCCTCCGCCGCCATGTCGATCGCAAACAGCAGGGGGCGGGGATCGTCCGAGATCGCCCGCAGCGCCCATTCCTGCGCCACGGCGTCGCCCAGCCAGAGACTGCTCTCCCGCCAGACACCATCGACGAAGCCGTCCTGAAGACAGTTGAGCGTGGTGCGGCGACACATCTCCGCCACTGCCTGC
>JBKBVC010000249.1:0-4050 GCA_046289805.1 Tabrizicola sp. | reverse complement strand
GATCTGGGCCGGCTGATGCCCGCCTGCGCCGGGGTGCGGCGCTGGGGGGCGGCGGCGCTGGACCTGGCCTATGTCGCTGCCGGCCGTTTCGACGGCTACTGGGAGCGCGAGCTGTCCGCCTGGGACGTGGCGGCGGGCGTGCTGCTGGTCAAGGAGGCCGGCGGTCTGGTCGAGGGGCTGCGCGAGGGCAGCGATCCGCTGGACGGCGCGCTGATCGCGGCGAACGACGCGCTGTTCAAGCCGCTGGCCGACACGCTGCGCGCCTGACGCCTGCGCAAGCTCTCTTCGTGCGCCTGCGGCTTCTCGTCGGGGCGTTCACGACGCGACTCCTTGGGATCAACGGATCCAGAGCCCTTCGCGCTTCAGCCGGTTGCGGATCATCTGCTCGCGCCGGGGCAGGTCGCCCCTGTCGAACAGCGCCCGCGCCTTCGCCCCCTCGCCCTGGATCACCATCCGCTTGAAGGCCCCCCAATGCCGCAGGACCGGGCGCAGCTCGGGGTCGGCGGCGATCGTCTCCAGTACCTCGACCGCCCGGTCCGCCTCGCGCGCATACAGCAGCGGCAGGGTGCGGTAATGGCAGGTGGCCGTGCCGTCGAGCGCCGCCAGCTCCGGCCCCGGCCGTCCGCCGCCGAAGGAATGGATCACCAGCGGCAGGGCGATCTGGTCGAGCCAGGGGTAAAGCTCCTGACAGACCAGCTCAGCGGGCGGGGCATCGCGGATCTCGCGCGCCCAGGCGAGGAAGCGGTTGCCGAAGGCGCGGGGGCTTTCGTGGAAGAACCAGCCCGCGTTGAAGTAGAGGAAGCGCTGCCAGTAATCCTCGGGCCAGCTGCGGTCGAGGCTCGCGGCGAAGTCGAGGCTGAAGCGGTCGTAGAGCGACTTCCAGGTCTGGGTCGGAGTGGGGCCGTAGAGTTCCGCCCTGGGCCAGGTATTCTCGCGGCGCATCGAGGCCGAGGGCCTCGCGAAATCGAACGGGATCGCGCTGACCGGCCCAGTCACCAGCGTATCGGTGTCGAGGAACAGGAAGGGCGCCTCGGGCAAGGCGGCCAGCGCCTCGATCTTGTTGCCGTGCGGGTAGTCAGAGCCGAAGACGCGCGTCTCGAAGGGCAGAATCGTCGCGCCCAGACCGGCCAGCACCCGGCGCGTCCGGTCCGACATCCGCGGATCCTCGGCCCATTTCGGCCCCGGTTGCGGCTCGGCGACATAGAGCGTGCCCGCGAAGTCCGGGTCGGACAGGCGCAACGAGGCCGCAAGCAGGATCGCCTCGTGTTCCAGCCGCCCGGCCTGCGCGATGATGAGGATGTTGAAGCTCATGGCGGGGTAAAGCGCAAGGACAGGCAGGACATGCCGCCGTCGAGCTTCGCGCATTCCGAATTGCCGATCTCGCGGACCTGGTAGCCCGCTGCATCCAGCAGATCCCGGGTCCGGGGAAAGCCCGCCGGCATCAGCACGAGGTCGTTGAAGCGGATGGTGTTGGCAGCCGCTTCCTCGCCCTGGGGCACGTCGATGACCCGGTAGCCCGAGAAACACCCCGAGGCGGACAGCCGTTTCGTGGCCAGGATCGTCTCGGCGTCGAGAAGCGAACAGTCGGTCTTGAAGTGCAGAACTTCGGGGGGCGTCATGACCTCGCGCAGCTTGTGGCCCCAGGGGGCGACCAGTGCCGCGAGTTCGGCTATCCCGGCCGCATTGGTGCGGGCTGACCGGCCGACGAGGATCTCGGTCCCGGTGACGAGGATGTCGCCGCCCTCGATGAAACTGCCTTCGCCGGTGATGGCCTGCACCTCGGCGTAAAGCGCCTTCAGATGCGGTGCCATCTCGGCGGCCTCGCCCAGCCGCGAAGGCGCGCCGGGACGCATCACCACGGCGCCCTGCGGCAGGCACAGCGCGGTGTCCTCGACAAACACGCCGTCGGGAAAGTCGTCAAGCGGGGGGAGCTCCAGCACGGTCGCGCCGGTTTCGCGCAGGGTGGCGACATAGGCCGCATGATGGTCGAGCATCCGCGCAAGGTCCGGCGTGCCGGTATCTACGGCGCGCAGCCCCCGGGTGATCGAGGCCGCGGGGCGGCGGGTGATGGCATGGGTGAACTGGATGGACGCGGACATCATGAAGCCGAACGGTGCCCGAAGGATGTCGCATCCCGCGCCTGGCTTCGCAAGGGGATACGGCCGCGCGCGGCTGCCCAAGAAGGCGGGGGCCCGAGAGCGGCCCGTCCGCATGGTCGAAGGCGTCCGGTCTGCCGCGACACGGGCGGCGGAACCGATCGCTCGGCGGTCTGCGCAGGTGTAGCCGAATGGGGGAGGTAATGGTGGGCGACCCTGGAATCGAACCAGGCATGGGTCGCCCCGGGGGAGTTACAGTCCCCTGCCGCACCTTGCAGCTCGTCGCCCGCCGGGAGTTCGTCTACTCAAGGGGGCGAGGGGCGTCAAGGGTGAAGGGGCAAGATTTCGGCTTGCATCGGTGGCCGGGGCCGCGCAATGGTCCGGGCTGGTTTTCGAGGGATGCGCAGATGGCGGCTGGCAGCAAGAAACCGGCCTGGGTGGTGGAGAAAGAGCGCGGCGAACGGCGCGAGGCGCGCGAAACGGTCTGGCTGTTCGGTCTGCACGCGGTGCGCGATGCGCTGATGAACCCGCGGCGCGAGAAGCTGCGGCTGGTGGTCACGAAGAACGCGCTGGACAAGCTGGAAACGGCCGTTGCGGCCTCGGGCATCACCCCGGAAGTGGTGGAGCCGCGCCGGTTCAACGTGCCGATCGACGAGGGGTCCGTCCATCAGGGCGCGGCGGTCGAGGTGCGACCGCTGAACTGGGGCAGGTTCACCGACGTCTGCGCGGCGGGCGAGGGCCTGCCGCTGGTCGTCCTGCTGGATCGGGTGACCGACCCGCACAACGTGGGGGCCATCCTGCGGTCGGCCGAGGTGTTCGGGGCGCGGGCCGTGATCGCGCCGAAGCATCACTCGGCGCCGGAGACCGGGGCGCTGGCCAAGACGGCAAGCGGCGCGCTCGAGCGGCAGCCCTATCTGAGGGTCACCAACCTCGCGGAGGCCATGGTGGCCTTGAAGGACATGGGCTTCACGCTGATCGGGCTGGATGGCGAGGCGCCGGTCGCCCTGGCCGATGCGGTTGCAGCCGTGGGCGGGCGGCCCATCGGGCTGGTGCTGGGCGCAGAGGGTCCGGGCCTGCGGGAAAAGACGCGAGAGACCTGCGACGTGCTGGCGCGGATCCCCTTTGCCGGGGCCTTCGGCAGCCTCAACGTTTCCAACGCGGCCGCGGTGTCGCTCTATGCAGCGACCCGGCCATGAAGCCCTGCCCATTCACGTCTTTGCGACAGGTCTTCAAGGTCGCATTCAGCTTTCTAAATGACATTGAAGAGGCACGGGACCGGAACCCCGTACTTCTCTTCACTGTCCCTCGTTCCGCGACTTGGCGCCTGAGGTTCCCTCGGGCGCCTTTTTCCTGCCGGAGGTGCAATGCCCAGCGACGCCGACATCCGTGACATCCTGACTTCGGTCAAGACCATCGCCCTCGTGGGCTGGTCGCCCAAGCCCGACCGCCCCAGTCACCGGGTGGCCGAGTTCCTGAAACACAAGGGCTATCGCGTGATCCCGGTGAACCCCGGACAGGCGGGGCAGCAGGCACTGGGCGAAACGGTGGTGGCGACGCTCGCCGAGGCGGCTGCGGTCGCGCCCATCGACATGGTCGAGATCTTCCGGCGCAGCGAGGAGGCAGGCCCCGTGGCGGACGAGGCAGTGCGCATCGGCGCCAAGGTGGTCTGGATGCAGATCGGCGTGGTGGACGAGGCTGCGGCCTCCCGCGCCCGCAATGCCGGCCTGCGGGTGGTGATGAACCGCTGCCCGGCCATCGAGATTCCGCACCTCGGGATTTGACAGCCCGGTCCGCTGGTCATCGGTCGGGCATTGCTGCTCGCCTGCGGATCAGCGCCCGGCCTTCTCGGCGATACCGGATGTGCCCTCGCGGCGCTCCAGCTCTTTCAGGACATCCTGTAGCGTCACGTCGCGTGTAGCCAGCATCACGAGGAGGTGGTAAAGCACATCCGCCG
>JBKBVC010000248.1:0-4058 GCA_046289805.1 Tabrizicola sp. | reverse complement strand
TGCCGCCCCAGACCTTGCCCAGAAGCTCGGGCGGCAGGTCGTAGGTCACCCAGCCGTGGGTCTTGGCCACGAATTCGACCTTGTCGCGGGAGATGCCGGTTTCCTCCCACAACTCGCGGTAGGCGGCCTCCTTCGGTTTTTCGTCCCCGTCGATCCCGCCCTGCGGCATCTGCCAGGCAGGCGAGGGGCTGTCGATGCGCTGGCCGGCAAAGACCAGGCCGCGCGCGTCGATCAGCACGACCCCGACACAGGGGCGATAGGGCAAGCTGTCGGCTTCGACCATGGCGTCACGGCGACTCCGGGGCGATGGCTGCCAGCCCCTTGATGATGTCCACCGCATAGGCCAGCTGATAGTCCTCGTCACGCAGCTTGGCAGATTCCTCGGCCCGGGCGAGTTCCTCCTCGTAGAGCCGCTTTTCCTCATCCGTCATCGAGTCGTTCGAGATCGCGCCGCGCAGGTCGGCCTCCGACCGCTGCCGGCTTGCGGCGGATTTCTCCTCTGCCGCAGCGGCCTCATCGACCGGCTTGGGAGCGGGCTGCTGCACAACGATGTCGGGCGAAATGCCCAGCGCCTGGATCGACCGGCCCGAGGGCGTGTAGTAGCGCGCCGTGGTCAGCCGCATCGCGCCGTCGCCGCGCAGCGGGATCAGGGTCTGGACCGACCCCTTGCCGAAACTCTTCGTGCCCACGACGATCGCCCGGCGATGGTCCTGAAGGGCCCCTGCAACGATCTCGGACGCCGAGGCCGAACCGCCGTTGATGAGCACCACGATCGGCTTGCCGCCGGCCAGATCCCCCGGAGTGGCATTGTAGCGCTCGCCACTGCCGGCGACGCGGCCGCGGGTCGAAACGATCTCGCCCTTGTCGAGGAAGGCGTCCGAAACCGAGATCGCCTCGTTCAGCAGGCCGCCGGGGTTGTTGCGCAGGTCGATGACCACGCCATCGAGGTTGTCGATCCCGCCCAGTTCCTCGATGCCCTTCTTCAGCGCCTCGGTCATGCCGCTGGTCGTCTGGTCGTTGAAGGTGGTGATCCGCAGGACCACGGTCTTTCCGACGACGCGGCCCCTGGCGGCGGTCAGCTTGATCGTGTCGCGGATGATCGACACGTCGAAAGGCTCGGGCACGCCCTCGCGCACCACGGTTATGATGATCTCGGACCCGACCGGCCCGCGCATCTTGGCAACCGCGTCATCCAGCATCAGTCCCAGCACGGATTCGCCGTTCACATGGGTGATGAAGTCGCCAGCCTGGATCCCGGCCTTGGCGGCGGGGGTGCCGTCCATCGGCGAGATCACCTTGATGAAGCCCTCTTCCTGCGTGACCTCGATCCCCAGACCGCCGAACTCGCCCCGGGTCTGGACCTGCATGTCCTCGAAATCCTTCGCGGAGAGATAGCTGGAATGGGGGTCGAGCGAGGTGAGCATGCCGTTGATCGCCGCCGTCACCAGCTTTTCGGTCGGCACTTCCTCGACATACTGGGCACGGACGCGCTCGAAGATGTCGCCGAAGAGGTCAAGCTGCTCATAGACCGAACTGTCGCTCGACACCTCCTGCGCGATCAGCGGGCCGGCAACCTGGGTGGTCGCTACGACCCCGGCAACGGTTCCGGCCAGGGCGGCCATCAGATGCTTCTTCATGCGCGTCACTCTCCTGTGCGGGCGAGGGCTGCAAACCACGGCATCGGGTCCACGGGCGCCGCGCCCTGTCTGAGTTCCATATAAAGCGTTTCCGTGTCACGCCCGCCAGAGCCATCTGGACCCAGCGCCACGAATTCCGCCGTCCCGGTTGCCGGCCCCCCCATCAGCCCAAGTGGGGCCTCGGCGGCCACGACTTCTCCCACCTCGCCATACAGGGTTTCCATCCCCGCTAGCACCAGTAGATAGCCGTCGCCGGGCTCCAGGATCATCACATTTCCGTAGTCCAGAAGCGGGCCGCGAAAGCGGATCGTGGCGGGCCAAGGCGCGGTGACAAGGGCATGAGCCCGCGTGGCCAGCGTCACGCCCGGTCGGCGGACCCCGGCGGCGTCGGCCTCTCCGGGGCGGCGGAGCACAGTGCCGAGGACCGGCAAGGGCAGGTTTCCCTTCGCTGCGGCGAAGGACTGGCCGGCTTCGCTGTCGGGCGACAGGCCGGCGGCGAAGGCGTCCAGCGTGTCGGCGCTTTCCAGCAGGCCCTTCAGCACCTCGGGGTCCTCGGTGAAGCGGCGCGGCAGGTTCGTGCGGTCGGAGATCGCCTGCGACAGGGCGGTGCGCGCGGTCTGAGCGGCGGCAAGTCCGCGTTCCAGCACCTCGCCCGCCGACAGTTGTAGCGCGCGCAGATCGGCCAGTTCCTGAAGCTCGGCCTTCAGGCGCAGGGCTTCGGCTTGCAGCGCGGGGGTCACATCGGCCAGGATCATCCCCGAACGCGCCGTGCCCAGCGCCCCGTCCGGATGCAAGAGAAGCAGCGGCCCGGGGTTGGCTTCCATCGTCGCCAGCACCCCCAGAAGCTGCCCGATCCGGTCGCGCTTGGCCTCGAAAGCGCGGGTCAGGGTGGCTTCGCGCAGGGCCGCCTCGCGCAGGGCGCCGCGCAGCGCACCAAGCCCCGCCTCGTAGGCACGGATCGTCTGGCTGAGCGCAGCAACCCGGTCACGCGCCTCGGTCGCGCGTTCCAGCGCCGCGACGGCGCTCTGCAGGTCGGCGGATGCCCTCGCCGCCTGTTCCGCCACGGTCTCGGCCCGGGCGGGCAGGGTCAGACAAAGGGCAAGCAGCGCGGCGCGGATCATGCGATCAGGGTCTGTCCGGTCATCTCGGGCGGCTGCGGCAGGCCCATCAGCTGCAGAAGCGTCGGGGCCAGATCCGCCAGCCGTCCGTCGCGCAGCCTTGCCCCCGCCGGGCCGCCGACCAGGATCACCGGCACCGGGTTCGTGGTATGCGCGGTATGCGGACCGCCGGTCACCGGGTCCACCATCACCTCGCAGTTGCCGTGGTCGGCGGTGACGATCATCGCCCCGCCCCGCGCCTCCAGCGCCGCCAGAGCCCGGGCCAGCCCGCGGTCCACTGCCTCGCAGGCCTTGATCGCCGCGGGCAGACTGCCGGTATGCCCCACCATGTCGGGGTTGGCGTAGTTGACCACGATCAGGTCATAGCCTTTCTCGATCGCCGCCACGAGGCGGTCCGAGACCGCATCCGCGCTCATCTCGGGTTGCAGGTCGTAGGTGGCAACCTTGGGCGAGGGCGGCATGGCGCGGTCCTCACCCGGGTAGGGCTCTTCGCGACCGCCGTTCAGGAAGAAGGTGACATGCGGATATTTCTCGGTCTCGGCCAAGCGGAACTGGGTCAGCCCGTGGGCAGAGACCCACTCGCCCAGCGTGTTGACCAGCACGCGCTTGGGGAAGGCCGTGGCCATGTAGCCATTGTGCAGGTCGGAATATTCCACCATGCCGAGAAGCGCCGACCACTTCGGCCGGCTGCCCGTGTCGAAAGCCGTGAACGACGGGTCGCCGATGGCCGACAGGATCTCGCGCGCGCGGTCGGCGCGGAAGTTCAGGCAGAACATGCCGTCGCCGTCCCTTGCGCCGTGGTAGCCGTCGATGACGGTCGGGGCGAGGAATTCGTCGGTCTCGCCCTTGCCATAGCTGCTGGTGATCGCGGTCAGCGCGTCGGGCGCGGTTTCCCCCCGGGCGTGGATCATGGCGTCGTAGGCGCGGCTGACCCGCTCCCACCGGTTGTCGCGGTCCATCGCCCAGTAGCGCCCCGTCACCGTGGCGATGCCCGCGCCGTAGGGCAGGCGCTTGACCAGGGCCTCGACAAAGTCGTGTGCCGAGGAGGGAGCCACGTCGCGCCCGTCGGTGATGGCATGCAGCGCAACCGGAACGCCCAGGGCGGTCAGCGTCCGGCAGGCAGCGAGGACATGGTTCACATGGCCGTGCACCCCCCCGTCCGACACGACGCCCAGCAGATGCACGGTGCCCCCTGCGGCCTTCACCTTCGCGGCGAAGTCCAGGATCGCGGGGTTGCTTGCAAAGCTCCCATCCTCGACCGCCAGGTCGATCGCGCCGAGATCCATCGCCACCACGCGCCCCG
>JBKBVC010000247.1:0-4082 GCA_046289805.1 Tabrizicola sp. | reverse complement strand
GCCATACCCCGGAAGGGTCCCCGCCCGTGTCTAGCGTCCCATGTTGAACAAGGAAGGTCCGGCCATCGTCAATAGACACCGCGCCATGTTTTCCAACGGCTTCTATCGCATCAGCGGCCGTATGCGCGGGCTCGTCCTTTGTCTGGTAAATTGTCACGAAGGAAGGTGTGGCGGGCTCCGCCCCTGCGCCCCGAGCGATCAGCACGGCAGGCAGCACGGCAGCATCGAACAGCTTTGTGTCGCCCAAGTCATAGACTTCGCGCAGCCGGAGGCCAGTCATCATCCCGGCGCGGGCGCATGCGCCGCCCTTCGTCGTCATGAACCGGTTTGAGACAATGAAACCGGCCGCGCCTTCTGGTGCCAGAACTGTCGCCATGCCAAGAAGGAATGCGTGGTATAAGTCAACCCGCCCAGTAAGCCCAAACTGCTGGGAAAGTTGCTGCGCGCGGTCGGCACCGATGATTTGTGTGCGCACATACGGCGGGTTGGCGATGATGATGTCATAAGGTTCGGTACTGCCGAACAGCCCGCCCGCGAAGTCGTCGAGCACATGGTCCAAGAAGCTGCCGAGGCGAAGGTTCAGGACGGCCTGCGGATGTTCGAGTGACAGGCGCCTGCGGGCCTCAGCCAACGCCAAATGGTCTGTTTCAAATCCGAAGACTTCGACAGGCCCATCAATTCGGTCCAGAATTGCAAGGAGCAACTCACCGTGTCCTATCGCGGGGTCAAGAACCCTGATGGCCCGCCCAGATGCAATGTTGGCGTTTGCTAGGATGCGGTCAGCCACGAAGTCAGCAAGCGCTCGGGGTGTGTAGGTTGCCCCGTCGGATTTGGTCTCCCCGACGTCGCCATAGCGTTTCGTGAACCTCACCGCCTCTGTCACTGGATCATCCTGTTCTTTTATTGTTCTCGGCAAGCTTACATCGGAACGATTGGGAGTTCCACTTCGAACCGGGCGGATGCAAGTCCATTTACCGTCTTCGCTTTGAAGATGTGTGATGGCCTTTGTGTGCAGGTTCCGAGCATGTTTCTTGGCGCGCCAAAATCCTTTTGCACTGTCTGCCAGTGGAGGCGAGTTATCCCATCCATGCAGAACGGATCGCCGTACGCATTGGCTGCACTGGTACGCCAACCCTTCCCTCCACCTCCTCGTTTAACCTCATCCCCATGCTGATCAGGCCATGCAAGGCGGCGTGGGCGTAGACGAAGGTGTCCAGCGCCTCATTGCGTTCGCCGTCGCGCTTGGGTTGCCAGGAGCGGATTGGGCGGCCCTTCTCGAAGCGGGTGACGACGCGTTCGGCGGTCAGCTGGCGGAAATAGTCGGCGTCGAGGCGGCTGGGGAAGTGGATGGCGCCGGGGCCGGGTCTTGTCAGTTTCAGGCGGGCGAAGACGGCATCCTTCACAGCATCGACGCCGACGATGAACAGCGGGATCTTTGCCTTGTTGCTGCGGGTGGGGCGGCGCGGCCAGACTGGGATGCCGGGGCCACCGCGGCCCTTGATCGCCCAGATGCGGCGGGCAAGGCGGGTGCGGCAGAACTCGTAGGCCATTTTGGTGTGGTGGCCGCCGGTATCGACCGCGACGGCGCGCACGGGCAGGTCGCCCCAGGTGCCGTTCAACACGCCGTCGAGATCGGACCAGAGGCGCGGGCCGGAAGGGTCGCCCCAGAGCACGCGGTAGTCGATGACCCATGCTTCCTCGTCCCGGCCCCAGCCGACGACTTGCACCTCGATCCGGTCGCCCTGCACATCGACGCCCGCCGTCAGCACGGCCACGCCGGGGGCCAGATCGCTGCCCCAGTCCTCGCGCCGGGCCATCAGCGGGTCGGCGGGGACGGTGTCGCCCGCCTGGTCCTCCCAGGACTCGCCCAGCTTGGTGTTGACCCAGACCTGCAGGCGGGCGGGGTCCTTGGCGACGCGGGCATGTTCCTGCGCGATCTCGGCCCATGTCTCCCAAGGGGAATAGAGCGACGACAGGTGGAACCCCGCAGTGCGGCCATCGCCCGGCGCGGTTGGTCGCCATTCACCAGCGGCCAGCAGGCGGGGCTTGTCGTGTTCATGATGCACGCCACCGCAGGCCTCGCAGACCAGATAGGCGGCGTCGCGTTGCCCCTCGGGCCAGCGGATGCGCGCCCACATGATCGGGGCCATGTCGCCGCAATGCTGGCAGGGGACGTGGAAATACCGCTGGTCGCTGTCGAGGAACGCCGCCTCGATGCGCGAATGGCCTTTCAGGGTGGGCGTGGACACCATGTAGATCTTGCGCCGCCCCCGGAAGGTGGTCGTGCGCTGGACCGCAAGATCGACGGGATCGCCCTCGCCATCGGCATCGCCGGGATAGCCGTCCACCTCGTCCAGGAACAGGTAGCGGACGGGTGTGGATCGCAGGCCGACGGCACTGTTGGCGCCGGTCATCACCAGCTGGCCGCCGGGGAAGGATTTGCGGAACAGGCTGTTCCCCGCGTCGCGGGACCGGGGCGCAGAGACCAGATCGCGCAGGGCAGGGGTTACCTCGATCAGCGGATCAATCCGGATGGTGGTGTTGCGGCGCACCATGTCGAGCGATGGCATGACGAGCATGGCGATGCCGGGGGCGTTCTGGATGATGTAGCCCAGCCAGTTCAGACCCGCCTCCGATCCCCCCGTCTGCGCGCCTTTCATCAGCACGACCCGTTCATACGGGCTGGAGGTGGACAGCGCGTCCATCACCGCGCGCAAGTAGGGCGTGCGGTCGGTGCGCCAGCGGCCCGGTTCCGCCGATGTGGGCGGCAGGATGCGATGGCGGTCGGCCCAGTCAGACACTGGGATCGGCGGTTCCGGCCGGATGCCGCGCCGCCAGGCGAGGTCGATGTCAGGCACCATCGCCAAAGCTCCCAAGCGGAAGGTCGGCCAGGTGTTCGAGATGCTCGCGCATCATCCGGTCGAGGGCGGCGAAGGTGGCACGCGGATCGGCCCCGACCTCGGCGGCCAACAACGGTGCCGTGCGCTGGACCCAAGCCATATGGGCATCCCGTTCGGCACGCGCGCGGGCGAAGACGGTGCGGGTTGCGGCGGCGGTTTCGACCAGCAGGCCCTGTTCCTTCTCGAAGGCCAGCTTGGCGCGCTGCACCTTCACGATTTCATGCAGCCGCTTGGCCTCGGCCAGCGTGGTCGAGACGCGGGCAGGGGTCGCAGCGGCACCACCCTTGTTGCGGCGGGCGGGATCGAGGTTGTCCTCGATCCAGGCCAGACCCACCGCCACGTCGATCCGCCCGTCCGCGCGCACCGGCAGCCCCTCGGCCACCAGCTGCGAGATGCGCCCCTTGGTCAGGCCGACGCGGGCGGCGAAAGCGGTCTTGGTCTCAATGCTGTCGAGTTTAGTCATTTCCGCCCCCTGACGCTGGCGGGCCAATGCGCTGCGCTCCCCCGCATACGAATTGGCCCGGGAGGAACCGCCGTTTTCCCGATCCTTCCCGATTGACACCCCTCAGACCGGCCCGAGCGGCGCGGCGGATGACGCAAGAATGACGCGGGAATGACGGGTTTCGGGGCGTAAGCCTTTGAAAGTGTTGAGATGACGCACCTGTCCGGGGAACATTCTATATAGGGGGTAATCTGACCCTTCAGGGTTGGGTGGTTTTCCCCTTCTATCAAAAAGGTTGAAGCCAAGTGCGTCATCTCAACACTTTCAATGGGTTGCGGCTGAAAGTCCGTCATTCTTGCGTCACCACTGCGTCACTGTGATGCCGAGGAAGAACCGGCCTGCGCTGGTGCGCTTGTGCTGGATCCCCGCCACCTGCGCCTGGACGCGCTGCACGAAGCCGTTGATCGCGGGGATCTTCTCGGGCTTGAACCCCTCGGCCTGCGCCCAGTTCTGGAAGCGGAGGTGCGCATCGCGGGTCGCGAGCATCGGGCCGCCGTTCACGATGGGCACGACCTTCACGCAGGCGTCGATCCATGCCAGCACCGGGTCCTCGCCCAGCACCCACTCGATCAGCGCCTCACGGCAGCTTTCCGGGATGGCGAAGTTGCGCTGGCGGATCAGCCGCGCAGCCCCCTCGACCGCCCATGCCAGCAGCAGGTCGGCTTCCTCGGAGGCGATGC
>JBKBVC010000246.1:0-4105 GCA_046289805.1 Tabrizicola sp. | reverse complement strand
GGGAGTCAGGGGATGGGGGCCGCCCGAAACCAGGTTAACCCCCGGTAAACGCCCGCGGACATCCCATTGATTCCAAACACAAATCAGGAAATGTCCACCGTGGACACTACCCCTCGCGCTGGCCGACGTTCTGGTCGATCAGATACCGCTGCGACAGCGGAATCGCCGCCGCCCCCAGGGCCCGGGCATCCGCCCCGACCGTCCCCTCGCGGATCACCGGCGGCTCGATCCCGGCGAGGTCGAGGCCCATCAGCGCCGCCCCGGTCCGCCGCACCACCTCGGCCCGCACCGAGACCGGCATCCAGCCGTCGATCAGCACCGCCTCGATCTCCAGCAGCGCCGCCGCCGCCAGCGTCGCATGGGCCAGCGCCCCCGCCGCCTGGTCGAGCCAGGGTTCCAGCACCCGGTCCGAGACCTCCCAGCGGTCATGCTGGCTCCACAGATGGTCCGACGGCTCCCCCGCCGCCTCCATCGCTTCGGCCAGCACCGACATCGAGGCCAGGTCGATCAGCCGTCGCGTGCCCCCGCCCGGCGCCGGCACCTGGATCGAACCCACCGCCGCCGCGTTCCCGGTCCTCCCGAGGTAAAGCTGGCCGTTCATCACCAGCCCGCCGCCGATGAAGGTCCCGAAGTAGAAGTAGAGGAAATCCTTCGGCCGCTCCCCCGTCCCGAAGATGAGCTCCGCCCCGCAGGCCGAGGTCGCGTCATTCTGGACGTAGACCGGCAGCCCGATGATCGCCCCCAGTTCCGCCCCCAGGTCGCGAAACCGCCAGGCGTCCATTTCGGCCTGGGGCACCCCAAGCACCGAGACCCAGTTCCACAGCTGGAACGGCATCGCCACGCCCATGCCCATCACCCGGCCCCGCAGGGTCGCCGGCAGTTCACCCGCCAGCGCCGGCACGGCCTCGCGCACGAACTCCACCACTGCGTCGGGCGTCGGATAGCGATAGACCTTCCGCCGCGCGGCCCGCATCCGGCCCCGGAAGTCGGTCAGCACCAGGTCAGCCGAGCGCCGACCCAGCTTCAGCCCGAAGAAGAACGCCCCGTCCGCCGCCAGCGACATCGGGATCGAGGGCTGGCCCACCCTCCCCCGCACCGGCTCGCCCCGCTCCAGCAGCCGCTCTTCCTCCAGCGCCCGCATGATGACGCTGACGGTCTGCGCCGAAAGCCCCGTCATCCGCGCGATGTCGGACTTGGCCAGCGCCCCGTGCCGGCGCACCAGCGACAGCACCAGCCGCTCGTTGTGGTCGCGCATGCCCGACTGGTTCGTCCCCCGCGGGGCGTCGGCATCGGCAAGGCCACGGTCGAGGGAATGCTCGGGCATCCGACCTTCTCCCCTCAGCCCGCAAGCCCGATGATGCCCTTGCGCAGGATGACATTGGCGAAAAGCGCCGTCTCGCTGGTGGCGACCACCGCATGCGCGGCGCGGATGCGCGGGTAAAGCGCCTCGCCCGACAGCGGCACGACCGCCATTCCCGGCGCCATCCGCGCGCAGAGCGCGTCGATCCGGCGATGGATCTCGCCTGCCTGCGCCGGATCGTTGTTCAGGCTGGCCCGGAACAACGCCGACGGGACCGCCCGGTCCAGAGGCATCACTGTCAGCACCGCCTCGACCACCGCCAGCACCCCGTGACCATCGGCACGGACCAGCCGGCGGGCATGGTCGGCCGCCGGATAGTTGCCGTCCACGATGGCAATCTCGTCCCCGTGCCCCATGGCGCGCAGCGTCGCCAGGAAGTCCGGCCCCAACAGGGGCGGAATACCGATCAGCATGGCCTCCCCCTCCTCCCGGGTGTGGCGGTCCGGACAAAGGCGGTCCGGTCCCTGCCCCGCAGACTGCGGTCGGAACGGCATCCTGTCAATAATAAATCACAGTGATTTATTTATCTTGACGCAAGGGAGGGAATCGGCTTTTCTTGCCCTTGGCGCAGGGCCCTCGGGGCCGGCGCACGAATTTCGCAACGGGGACCCGAAGGCCCCCACCTTGGGAGGAAGACCATGAAAGTCATCACCAAAGCCCTTCTGGGCGCTGGCGCGCTTGCGCTGTCGGCAGGCTTCGCCTCGGCCGAAGGCGTCTCGGCCTGCCTGATCACCAAGACCGACACCAACCCCTTCTTCGTGAAGATGAAGGAAGGCGCCGAGGCCAAGGCGGCCGAGCTGGGCGTGACGCTGAAGTCCTATGCCGGCAAGATCGACGGCGACCATGAATCCCAGGTTGCGGCCATCGAGGCCTGCGTGGCCGACGGCGCCAAGGGGATCCTGATCACCGCCTCGGACACCAAGGCCATCGTCGACTCGGTCAAGGCCGCGCGCGACGCGGGCGTCCTGGTGATCGCGCTCGACACGCCCCTCGACCCGATCGAAGCGGCGGATGCGACCTTCGCCACCGACAACTTCCAGGCGGGTCTCCTGATCGGCCAGTGGGCTAAGGCGACGCTGGGCGACGCGGCCGCAAACGCCAAGATCGCGATGCTCGACCTCGCCATCTCGCAGCCTTCGGTGGACGTCCTGCGCGACCAGGGCTTCCTGACCGGCTTCGGCATCGACACCAAGGATCCCAACAAATGGGGCGACGAGGACGATCCGCGCATCGTCGGCAACGAAGTCACCGCCGGCAACGAGGAAGGCGGCCTGAAGGCGATGGAAGCCCTGCTGGCCAAGGATCCCGACATCAACGTGGTCTACACGATCAACGAACCCTCGGCCGCGGGCGCCTACGAGGCGCTGAAGGCCGCCGGCAAGGACCAGGGCGTGCTGATCGTCTCGGTCGATGGCGGCTGCCCCGGCGTGCAGGATGTGAAAGACGGCGTGATCGGCGCCACCTCGCAGCAGTATCCACTGCTGATGGCCGCGCTCGGCGTCGAAGCCATCGCCAAGTTCGCCGCGGACGGCACCAAGCCCCAGCCGACCGAGGGCAAGAACTTCTTCGACACCGGCGTGGCCCTGGTCACGGACAAGCCGGTCGAGGGGGTGGAGTCGATCGACACCGCCAAGGGGATGGAGCTCTGCTGGGGCTGATCCCCGACCGTCAACGCGAAGGCCGCAGTTGATCTGCGGCCCGGCTTGACCCAAATCTGACATGTGAAGGGCGGCCCTCGCGCCGCCCTTCGCATAACCGGCCGGCCGATGCAGCCGGGCCCAGGGGAGGGAACGCATGACCAATGATGCAAAGTCGGTCTCCAGCGCCTATGAGGCAGGCCTGAAGGGGGCCGCGGAAACCGTTGCCGAGTTTCACGAAGAACAGAATGCGCTGAAGAAGCTGCAGCACTGGCTGCACCAGACACCCTCGGCCGTGCCGATGATCGTCCTGGTCGTGTCGGTCATCGTCTTCGGACTTCTGGCCGACAATTTCTTCAAGGCCGCCACACTGTCCACGATCCTGCAACAGATCGCCATCGTCGGCATCCTCGGCTGCGCCCAGACCATCGTGATCCTGACCGCAGGCATCGACCTTTCGGTGGGCGCCATCGCCGTCTTCTCCTCGGTCCTGATGGGCCAGATGACCTTCCGCTACGGCATCCCCGCGCCCGCCGCCATCGCCATCGGGCTCGCGCTCGGCACCGCCATGGGGGCGCTGAACGGTTTCCTGATCGCCCGGCTGAAACTGCCGCCCTTCATCGTCACGCTCGGGACCTGGCAGATCCTTCTGGCATCTAACTTTATCTATTCCGCCAACGAGACGATCCGCTCGGCCGACATCGCCGAGAAGGCCCCTGCCCTGCAATTCTGGGGCTATTCGATCCAGCCGGGCGGGGTGAAGGTGCTTTACGCCGTGTTCCTGATGATCGCGCTGGTGGCGATCATGGCCTATGTCCTGCGCCATACGGCCTGGGGACGGCATGTCTATGCCACGGGCGACGACCCGGCGGCGGCGGAACTGGCCGGGGTGCCGACGAAGAAGGTGCTGATCCAGGTCTATGCCCTGGCCGGTCTTTTCTGCGCCATCGCAGGCTGGGTGATGATCGGCCGCTTCGGCTCGGTCTCGCCCACGGCCTCGACCGGGCAGCTCGGCAACATCCAGTCGATCACCGCCGTGGTGATCGGGGGCATCTCGCTCTTCGGCGGGCGCGGCTCGATCCTCGGCATGTTCTTCGGGGCGCTCATC
>JBKBVC010000245.1:0-4110 GCA_046289805.1 Tabrizicola sp. | reverse complement strand
CTGCAGCCATGCGGCTGTTCCATGCCGGCCATCTCGACCTGCCGGCGCTGTTCCGGTCCATGGCGCTGAACCCCGCCCGCCGGCTGGGCCTGCCGCAGGGCCGGCTGGCCGAGGGCGCGCCGGCCGATCTGGTCCTGTTCGACCCCGATGCCCCCTTCCTGATGGACCGCTTCCGCCTGCGGTCCAAGTCGAAGAACACGCCCTTTGACGGCGCGCGGATGGAAGGTAAGGTGCTGGGCACCTGGGTCGCGGGGACACAGGTCTTCGCTGCGGATGCCTGAGACATGCCTGAACTCGTGACTTCGCCGAGCCTTCTGCTGCTGGCCGCCGTGTTGAGCTATCTGCTGGGCGCCATTCCCTTTGGCGTCGTCGTGACGCGGATGCTGGGACTTGGCGACCTGCGCCAGATCGGGTCGGGGAACATCGGCGCGACCAACGTGTTGCGCACCGGGAACAAGGGCGCGGCGCTGGCGACGCTTCTCCTGGACGGGGGCAAGGGGGCGCTTGCCGTGCTGATCGCGCGCTGGCTCCTGGCCGAGGACGCGGCACAGGTTGCGGGTCTGGCCGCATTCCTTGGGCATCTGTTCCCGGTCTGGCTGGGCTTTCGCGGCGGCAAGGGGGTGGCGACCTTCCTCGGTGTCCTTCTTGCGCTGAACTGGCCCGTCGGTCTTGCGGTCTGCGGCACCTGGCTCCTGACCGCTGTCGTCACCCGCACCTCGTCGATCGCGGCGTTGGTGGCGGCGGCAAGTTCGGGGCTCTGGATCCTTGCGCTGACGGATGGCAGCCTGCTGGTGCTGGCCCTGATCCTGACGATCCTGATCTATGTCCGGCATGGCGAGAACCTGAAGCGGATCAAGGCCGGGACCGAGCCGCGGATCGGGGCGAAGAAGGCCTGACGCTACAGGTCCTTCACAGCGAGGCCGCCGCGTAGATCGGGGTCAGGTCGCGGCGCCAGTCGCCCTCGTAAAGCTCAAGCCAGCGGTCCGCCTGGACGCGGCCCGTCTTGAGGCTTTCGACCAGTGGCGCAAGCTGCACCTCCTCGCCCAGCCCACGCGCAACAAGCCCCGCATGCGACAACCCCACCGCCGCCCGCGCCAGATCCAGAAGCCTCACGCCCCCCGCCTCGCCCCGCAGGGCCGCGACCGAGGCCGCGACCCGCAAACCTTCGCGCGTTTCCGCGTCCAGCCCCTTGACAAGATCCCAGGCCGCGTCGAGCGCGGTCTGGTCGTACATCAGCCCGACCCAGAAGGCGGGCAGCGCCACGATATGCGCCTGGTCGCCGGCATCGGCGCCGCGCATCTCGATGAACTTCTTCGCCCGCGCCTCGGGGAAGACCGTGGTCATGTGGTCGGCCCAGTCCGAGAGCGTCGGCTTCTCGCCCGGCAGCGCGGGCAGCTTTCCGGCCAGGAAGTCGCGGAAGCTTTGCCCCAAGGCGTTGATGTATCTTCCGTCGCGATAGACGAAATACATCGGCACATCCAGCACCCAGTCCACATAGCGCTGGAACCCCATCCCTTCTTCGAAGGCGAAGGGCAGCATGCCCGTCCGGCTGTCGTCGAGGCCGCGCCAGATGCGGCTGCGCCAGCTGCGGTGGCCGTTGGGCCGACCCTCGAAGAAGGGCGACGAGGCGAAGAGCGCGGTGGCGACGGGTTGCAGGGCCAGCGCCACGCGCAGCTTCTTCACGAAATCCGCTTCGGAGGCGTAGTCGAGGTTCACCTGCACCGTGCAGGTCCGGTACATCATCTGCGTGCCATGCGTGCCGACCCGGCCCATGTATTCGGTCATGAGGCGGTAGCGGCCCTTGGGCATCACCGGCATCTGGGCATGGGTCCATTCCGGCGCCGCGCCGATCCCCATGAAGCGGACGCCCATCGGCTCGGCGATCGAGCGGACCTCGTCGAGATGGGTCTGCAATTCCTCCGCGACGGCGAGGGTCGAGGTCAGCGGCGCGCCAGACAGTTCGAACTGGCCGCCCGGTTCCAGGCTGATGTTGGCCCCGTTCCGGGTCAGGCCGATCACGTTCTCGCCCTCGCGGACCGGCTGCCAGCCGTAGCGGGCCTCGAGTGCCGCGAAGATGGCCGAGATCGAGCGCTCGCCGGCATAGGGCAGCGGCTGGCGGGTGTCGGTCAGCCAGCCGAACTTCTCGTGCTCGGCCCCGATCCGCCAGTCGGCCCTGGGCTTGCAGCCGGCCTCCATGTAGGCAGCGAGCTGGTCGAAGCTTTCGATGAGGCCGCCGCCGGACTGGGGGATGGACATGGATTTCGGACCTTCGCTGTCTCGGGCTCCGGCCAGCCGGACCGGAGGCCAAGACCTGTCGCGCGGGCGCGGGCAAGTCAAGGGGGGTCGCTGGCCCGGCCCGGTGTGTCCACCGTGGTCAGAGAATCGCAGACAATGAAATCAATGCGTTACGGATACGGATTCAGGTTCTGTTAACAGGTGAACAGAGAAATTGTCCGGAACGCGGGTCCGGCGCGGGCCGAAAATTCTTCGGCGAAGAATTTTCGGCTCAGGCCCGGACGATGCCCTGCCCCGGCCGCGCCCAGATCAGGCGATCGACTTCGGCCAGCGCGATGACGCGGGCCTCCGAGGCGGGCGCATCGGTTCCCAGCGCCGCGACCAGAGCGGCCATGTCGATCCCCGGCAGGGTGGAGAAGGCGTCGAACAGGGCCTCTGCCCCTTCGGCCTCGACCGGGATGTGCAGAAGTTGGCCGTCGGCCTGCTTGAGTTTCCAGATCCGGCGGCCGCGCAGGGTGAGGAGGCGGATCTCGGCCAGGTCGGGCAGGCCGACGAAGCCGCCCACCCGCGGACCGTAATAGGCGATCTGCGCCTCGGTCACGCGCAGGATGCCGGGGGCCTCGCCCTCCTGATGAAAGCGCAGGCGGCGCCAGGCGGTCAGGGCCCAGCCCAGCCCGAGGGCAAGGAGTGCGAGGCCAAGCGGCACGAGCAGGTAGCCGCCGCGCGTGGCGGTCCAGACGCCCAGCGCGGCGAGCGTCGCCCCCGCCCCCACTTCGCGCCAGCGCCAGAGCGCGGCGGAAAGTTCGGGCCGGATGAAGCTCATCGCCAATCCCCGCAGGCAGCCTGCCAGAGGGTCAGAGCGGCGACAGCGGCGGTGTCGGCGCGCAGGATGCGGGGACCGAGGCTCAAGGGGGTGACGTTGGGGCGCGCGCGGAGTTTTGCGGCCTCTTCGGCGGAAAAGCCGCCCTCGGGGCCGATCAGGATGGCGGCGGGGCCCTGGGTGGGGGTGAGCGTTGCAGGCTGACCGATGGCGGTTTCATCGCACCAGTAGAGGCGGCGATCCTCGGGCCACCTGGACAGGAGCCTGTCGAGGTGCTGGAGGTCCGTCACCTCGGGCACGAAGGTCGCGCCGCATTGTTCGGCGGCCTCGATGGCATGGGCCTGGAGACGGTCTTGCCGGATACGCTCGGAATTGGTGTGCCGGGTCTGGACCGGCAGGATGCGGGCCGCGCCCAGTTCGACAGCCTTCTCCACGATGAAATCAGTGCGGGCCTTCTTGATCGGCGCGAAGAGCAGCCAGAGGTCGGGCGGCAGGTGCAGGGGTTTGGTCTGGCTGTCGCAGACCGCGATGGCGTTGCGCTTTCCGGCCTGCGCGAGCGTGGCGCGCCATTCGCCGTCGCGGCCGTTGAACAAAAGGATGGCCGCGCCTTCACCCAGCCGCATGACCCCCGTCAGGTAATGCGCCTGGTCCTGCGACAGGGCCACGGCTTGCCCCGACCCGAGCGGCTGATCTACATAGAGCCTGATCTTCGCTTCCATGAGCCGGACCCTATGACCCAAGCTCCCGAAATGCCAGAGGCCGCCGCGGCGGATGCGCACGGGGGCCGGGTCGCGGATGCCCCGCCGGAAAACTGGGTGGACCGATACGCCCCGGCCCGGGCGCGGCCCTATCTGCGGCTGAGCCGCGCCGACCGGCCGATCGGCACCTGGCTGCTGATGATCCCCTGTCTCTGGGCGATCGCGCTGGCGGGTGGCGTCGGCGGGTTCCGGGCCTGGGACCTGTGGCTGGCGGTTTCCTGCGGCGTGGGCGCGTTCCTGATGCGGGGGGCGGGCTGCACCTGGAACGACATCACCGACCGCGACATAGACGCGCAG
>JBKBVC010000244.1:1601-4148 GCA_046289805.1 Tabrizicola sp. | reverse complement strand
CTGCAAGGTTCGCATCTTCTGGCCGGCAGAAAGATCGGCCAGACCATGGCTTGTGGCCCAGAGCGCGATCACGTCGGTCTCGCCTCCGCCCATCGTGGCGACCAGTCCGACAAGGTGGTCGTAGGCCCGGTTCGCCGCCGCGAGCAGATCGGGCGCGGCAAAATCGGGCCGGGCCGAGGAGAAGATCAGCCGGAACAGCGCCGGTCGGGCCAGCGCGAACTCCAGGTAGCCCAGCCCCGCCCTAACCGCCCGGTCGCGATCGTCCGTCGCCCCCTGTTCGCGGGCGTCGAGCGTGTCCTGGAACCGGATAAAGCCTTCCGTGGCCAGCGCCGTCAGCAGTCCGACCGAGTCGCCGAAATGATGCGCGGGGGCGGCATGGCTGACCCCGGCCCGCTTGGCCACCGAGCGGAGCGAGAACCCCTCGACGCCCTTCTCGGTCAACTCCTCCTCCGCTGCCGCCAGCAAGGCCGCCCGCAGATCTCCGTGGTGATAGGGTCTTTCCGACATGTCCAAGACGTAACGCCCGATCTTTCCACCGTAAAGATTTTTCTTGACGAGCCGCCAATCGCCACCTAATCCTGACACTGTAAAGATGTGAGACCGCGATGACCCCCGATACCCTGTTCCAGATCGCCAATCCCCTGGCCCTCCTGGGCTGGCTGGCGCTGCTTGCCAGCCCGCTGGCACCCCGGGCCGCGCAGGCCTTGGCCGGGGCGGCAGTCCCGCTTCTGTTGTCGCTCGCCTATGCCGGGCTGGTCCTGGCCTTCTGGTGGCAGGCGCCGGGCGGGTTCGGGTCGCTGCCCGAGGTGATGCGGCTCTTCACCCACCCCCAGATCGCGCTGGCAGGCTGGCTGCATTACCTGGCCTTCGACCTGTTCCTCGGCGCCTGGGAGGTCCGCACCGCGCGGGCCGAAAGCATCCCGCACTGGATGGTCCTGCCCTGCCTTGTCCTGACCTTCCTCTTCGGCCCCGCGGGGCTTCTGGCCTTCGCGATCCTGCGTATCACCCTTGTCCGAAAGGTCCTGCCATGACCGCCACCCTCACCGCCCCTCGCCAAGCCGCCCTGTCGCGGCCCGACCCCTTGCTCCTGCGCCTCACCTGGTTCATCGCGCTGGCCGCGCTGCCGCTGATGGTGGCCTACGGGCTGGACGGCCGGCTGTTCCAGGGAGACGGCATATGGCTGAAGCCGCTGAAGTTCCACCTGGCGCTGGTGGTCTATACCGGCACGCTGTCGCTCTTCGGGATGCTCTTGCCCGATGGCAGCCTCGCCTCGCGCCGCTGGCGTCTTTACCTGGGCATCGTCGCCGCCTGCATCCTGGCCGAGCTTCTGTGGATCGACGGCGCGGCGGCGCTGGGGACGGCATCGCATTTCAACTCGACAGGCCTTGGCGCGGCGCTCTATCCGCTGATGGGGCTCGCCGCCGTCACCCTGACTTCGCTGTCGCCGGCGATGGGGCTGCTGTTCTGGCGCCGGCGGCAGGATGCGCTGCACCTGTCGATTGCGCTGGGGCTGATCCTGACCTTCGTGCTGACCGTCCCGGTCGCGGGGACGCTGGCGAACACCCCTGGCCACCTCGTCGGCACACCGCTGACCGGCGCGCGCTTGCCCTTCTTCGGCTGGTCGGCCGAGATCGGAGACCTGCGCCTGCCGCATTTCCTGGCCACCCATGCGATGCACGCGGTGCCGCTGGCCGGGCTGACCGGCAACCGCACCGCGGTGTGGGTCGCGGCGGCCGGCTTCACCGCGCTGGTCGGCTGGTGCCTGCTCCGTGCCCTGATCGGCCTGCCGCCCTTCTGACTTTCCCTCCGCCGCGGGTCGCGCTAGAACCCGCGCGGACAAGGGGAAACGCGCATGCCGATGGAAAAGACCTTCAACGCCGCCGAGGCCGAAGCCCGCATCTCGAAGCTCTGGCTCGACGCCAAGGCCTTCCGCGCCGGGGCGAACGCGAAACCCGGCCGCCCGGCCTTTTCCGTCATGATCCCGCCGCCGAACGTGACCGGCAGCCTGCACATGGGCCATGCCTTCAACAACACCTTGCAGGATATCCTGACGCGCTGGCACCGGATGCAGGGCGACGACACGCTCTGGCAGCCGGGGACGGACCATGCCGGCATTGCGACCCAGATGGTGACCGAACGCGAGATGGCCGCGAATGGTGAACCCTCGCGCCGCGAGATGGGGCGCGAGAAGTTCACTGCAAGGGTCTGGGAACAGAAGAAGAAGTCGCGCGGGACGATCATCGGGCAGTTGCAGCGGCTGGGCGCCTCCTGCGACTGGGACCGCGAGGCCTTCACCATGTCGGGAGCCCCCGGTGCGCCGGCGGGCGAGGAAGGCAACTTCCACGACGCGGTGATCAAGGTCTTCGTTGATCTCTACAACAAGGGCCTCATCTATCGCGGCAAGCGGCTGGTGAACTGGGACCCGCATTTCGAGACCGCGATCTCGGACCTCGAGGTCGAGAACATCGAAGTCCCGGGCCACATGTGGCACTTCAAATATCCGCTCGCGGGGGGCGAGACCTACGAATATGTCGAGAAGGACGCGGA
>JBKBVC010000244.1:0-1591 GCA_046289805.1 Tabrizicola sp. | reverse complement strand
CGTGGCGGTTCATCCTTCGGATGAACGTTACGCGCCAATCGTCGGGAAACTTTGCGAAATTCCGGTTGGCCCCAAGGAGCATCGCCGCCTCATTCCGATCATCACCGACGAATATCCCGACCCTACCTTCGGCTCGGGCGCGGTCAAGATCACCGGGGCGCATGACTTCAACGACTATGCCGTGGCCAAACGCGCGGGCATCCCCTGCTATCGCCTGATGGACACCCGCGCCCGGATGCGCGACGACGGCCTGCCTTACGCCGAAGCCGCTGCCGTGGCCCAACGCATGTCCCGCGCCTGGCTGGTGGCCAAGGGCTATGCCACCCCCGGCATCGCCGAGCAGCCCTTCGAGCTGACCGAGACCGAGATCGACGCCCTGAACCTCGTCCCCGACGAGTTGCGGGGGCTGGACCGGTATGAGGCACGGAAGAAAGTGGTCGAGCAGATCACCGCCGAGGGCCTTGCCGTCACTGTCCTGAAGAAGAGCATCGACAAGGAAACCGGGGCCGAGCACCTGGAACGGGTGCCGTTTGTCGAAGCGAAGCAGATCATGCAGCCCTTCGGCGACCGCTCGAAAGTCGTGATCGAGCCGATGCTGACCGACCAGTGGTTCGTCGACACCGCCAAGATCGTGCAACCCGCGCTCGATGCCGTGCGGAGCGGCCGCACGAAGATCATCCCGCCGAACGGGGAGAAGATCTATTACCACTGGCTGGAAAACATCGAACCCTGGTGCATCAGCCGCCAGCTCTGGTGGGGGCATCAGATTCCGGTGTGGTATGGCCTCGACCTGTCCGCCCCCGGCTTCCGCGACGACGAGGGCGACGAGGCGCTGGACGAGGTGGAAATCCTCCGCGTCCTCGGCGACGGCGGATATGTCCAGCGCGAGGCGATTTCCCATTGCGCGGCCGATGTCGGGTCGGTGACGGAACGCTTCCGCGACAGTCTCGCCGTCCTGCCCCATCCGCTGAACCACGCCCGCGTGGTCGAAGTCGCGGATCGTGCGGCGGCGGTAGAGGCTCTTGCCGCCTCGCTTGCGGCTTACGAGGTAGAGCAGGACGCGACCAGGCTGGTCTACCCGATCTGGCGCGACGAGGATGTGCTGGACACCTGGTTCTCCTCCGGCCTCTGGCCGATCGGCACGCTCGGCTGGCCCGACGAGACGCCGGAACTCAAGAAATACTTCCCCACCTCGGTCCTCGTGACCGGGCAGGACATCCTCTTCTTCTGGGTCGCCCGGATGATGATGATGCAGCTGGCCGTGGTGAACGACGTGCCCTTCCGCACCGTCTACCTGCATGGCCTCGTCCGCGACGCCAAGGGCAAGAAGATGTCGAAGTCCTTGGGCAACGTCATCGACCCCCTCGAGATCATCGACGAATACGGCGCCGACGCGCTGCGGTTCGCCAATGCGGCGATGGCCTCCCTCGGTGGCGTGCTGAAGCTCGACACGAGCCGCATCGCGGGCTACCGGAACTTTGGCACCAAGCTGTGGAACGCCTGCCGCTTTGCCGAGATGAACGGGGTCTGGGAGGGCCACGCGACCGGCCCCGCCCCCAGCCCGAAGGCCACCGCGAACAAGTGGATCATC
>JBKBVC010000243.1:0-4152 GCA_046289805.1 Tabrizicola sp. | reverse complement strand
TCGATCAGCCCTGATACCTTTCCAGGAATTCCTCGGCCTTCAAGCTACGGAAATCCTGCAACGCCGCGCGCAGCCGGTCGTGCGGCCAGTCCCACCAGGCCAGCGCCAGAAGCCGGTCGATCACGCCTTGCGGGAACCGGCTGCGCAGCGGCCGGGCCGGGCAGCCCGCAACGATCGTGAAGGGGTCCACGTCCTTGGTCACCACCGCGCCCGCGGCGACCACGGCCCCGATGCCCAGCGTCACCTCGGGCTTGACGATCGCGCCATGGCCGATCCAGCAATCCGCCCCCAGCACGGTGCGCCGCGCGGCGCGGGCGGCGAAGAACGCCGGGTCGTCCTCGGCATCGTCCCAGTAATAGCTGGAGCGATAGAGGAAATGATGCTGCGCGGCATGGGTCCAGGGGTGATCCGTCGGCCCGATCCGGGTCATCGCGGCGATGTTGGCGAACTTGCCCACCGTGGTGTTGGCGATGTCCGACAGCCGGTCGCAGTAGGCGCAATCGCCGAAATCGGAGTTGAGCACGCGGCTCCCCTCGCCCACCTCGCAGAAGGCGCCGAAAGTCGAGTTGACGATCTGGCAGCCGGGGTGGACGAAGGGCCTGTCTGACGACAGCTTCGGCATCATTCGCCCTTGATCAGCTTGCGCCGCAGCCAGCCCGACAGCGTGTCCATCAGCATGACCATGAGGACGATCAGGACCATGTAATAGGCCACTTCCTCCCAGTCCTTCTGGGTGATGATCGCCTGGGTCAAGAGAAGCCCGATCCCGCCGCCGACGATCGCGCCGATCACGGTCGCGCTGCGGGTGTTGGATTCGAGGTAATACAGCACCTGCGCCAGCAGCACCGGCATCACTTGCGGGATCACCCCGAAGCGGGCGCGCTGGACAGCATTGGCGCCGGTGGAGCGCACGCCTTCGACCTGCTTCTCGTCGATGTTCTCCAGCGCTTCGGAGAACATCTTGCCGAAACTGCCCGTATCGGTCAGCGCGATGGCGATGGCCCCGGTCATCGGCCCCGGCCCGAAGGCGCGGCTCAGGACGATGGTCCAGATCAGCCCGTCCACCCCGCGCACGAAATCGAACACCCGGCGCGCGGCAAAGCGCAGCGGGCCAAGCGGGTTGAAGTTGCGCGCGGCCAGGAAGGACAGCGGCAGGGCGACAAGGGCGGCGGTCATCGTGCCGAGGAAGGCCATCAGGATCGTCTCGAAGATCGCCCAGACCACATCGCCATGCCGCCACATGCGGTTGTTCCAGAACTCCGACGCGATCAGCGCCAGGTTCGACCGCGCCGGATCCAGCCTTTCGCCCGAGACGGCAAGGGCCGCCAGCTCGCCCCAGGACTTGCCGTAAAGCGGGCTGTCAAGCGTGAAGAACCACAGCTCCCAGCCCGGCTCGTACCTGAAGGTCTCGACCTTGGAGCGGGTATAGGTGAACCGGCCCGCCGGCGTGGTGACGCCGATGCGGTTTTCGCCGACGCTGATCCAGTCGGGAACCGGCTCGGGGGCGGTCAGGACCGGGCGGCCGCCCTCTTCGCGGATGTCGATGGTGCCGTAGCCCGGCACGACATAGCGCGCGCCGTCGGCGTCATAGGTGACGATGTTGCCTTGCCCCAGGTCGATCACCGTCGTGTCGCCGCTGGTGCTGACCCAGTCCGGCAGCATCCCGGCGGGATAGGTTCCCTTGTTCTCGCCCTCGATGGCGACGGTCAGCTTGCCGCTGCGGTTGTCGCGGGTGACATGGGTCTTGTGCGACCAGAAGTCCGACAGAAGGATCGCGGCATTGTCGAACCGCGCGCGGGCCATCAGCCCCGCGATGTCGAAGCTGACCGCGGCATAGATCAGGTAGGCAAGGATAGCGGCCGGAATGGCAAAGGCGAGCCGCCGCTTGCGGTCGAAGGCGCGGGTGACGGTCTCGACCAGCGAGGGAGCGGTTGCGGTCATGGTCATGGCCTAGTGCCCCCTCACCAGCTTGTGGCGGTAGTGGTCGGACAGCTGGTCGATCAGCACGATCGTCAGGAACAGCAGCAGGAAGATCGCCACCACCTCGTCATAGCGCCCCTGGCCCCATTGCATCGCCAGTTTCAGGTCATGGCCGATCCCGCCCTCGCCCACGAAGCCCAGGATCGCACTGGCGCGCAGGTTGATCTCGAAGCGGAGGAGCGCATAGGACAGCCAGTTCGGCGCGACCTGCGGGATCACGCCCAGCCACATCCGCTGCGACCAGTTGGCGCCGACCGAGGCGAGGCCCTCGACCGGTTTCAGATCGGCGTTCTCGGCGACCTCGGAGAACAGCTTGCCCAAGGCGCCGCCCGTATGCAGCGCGATGGCGATGACGGCCGGCACCGGGCCGCCGCCAAGGATGAAGATCAGGACCAGGGCGATGACGATCTCGGGGATCGCGCGCAGCGCGTCCATGGTGCGGCGAAAGACCGGGATCAGCCGCGGCCAGCGCGCGAGGCCGCGTGTGGTCAGAAGCGACAGGCCCATGGCCGCCAGCGCGCCGATCAGCGTGGCGACGGCGGCGATGTTCAGCGTCTCGATCAGCGCGGGAATGTGGTCCAGTAAGATGCCCGGCAGGTTCGCGCGCTTTTCCCAGGCTTCGGACAGGACCTCCGAGGGGAAGTCCAGCACCTGATGCAGCCCGTTCCAGAACCCGCCCGCGTTGCGGTGGTCGGCCAGCCACCAGCCCGAGGCCATGATGGCGACGAAGATGACCAGAAGGATGCCGCCATACATCCGCTTGCGGCGGACCATGTCGAGATAGGCTTCACGGTTGTTGGACAGATCGGGGCGCTTGCCCTGCTCGGGTCCGAAGGCGACATCGACCATGGGATCATCCGGAAAGGGAAAAGCCGGACCCCGGGGAGCAGCGGGGTCCGGCGAGGGTTTGGCTTACATGCCTTCCTGCAGCTTGCGGGCGGCGATGATGCCCAGATAGTCCTCGTGCTTCACCGGCACGAAGTCCTTGGCCTCGCCAGCGGCGACGTTGTAGGCGCACTCGGGGTCGTCCTGCCACATCGTGTCGAGCATGGCATAGACCTTGTCCTTCACGTCCTGCGGCAGCGCCTTGCGCACGACCATCGGGCCTTCAGGGATCAGCTTGGAACGCCAGATCTCCTGGATCGTGGACATGTCCACCAGACCCGCATCCGCGGCCTTGCGCAGCGCGCCCGAGTTGTAGCCGTCTTCCCAGTTGCCCAGACCGTCGGCCCAGGTCACGCCAGCCTGAAAGTCGCCGTTGGCCACGCCGACGATGGTCTGCTCATGGCCGCCCGACATCTTGACGGCGCCGAAATAGTCCTCGAGCTTGCCGAACTTCTCGGTCAGTTCGGCGGCGGGGATCAGATAACCCGAGGCCGAGTTCGGGTCGGCGAAGGCAAAGACCTTGCCCTTGGCATCGTCCATCGAGGTGATGCCGGAATCGACCCGCGCGAAGCCGATCGAGTAGTAGCCGATCGAGCCGTCGGTGTTCTGCTTGGTCAGGATCACGTCCACGGCCTCGGGGTTGGTCAGATAGACCTTGGCGTAGGCTGACGGCCCGAGCCAGGCGAAATCCAGTGTGCCGCCGAGGAGACCCTGGATCACGCCGTCATAGTCGGCCGGGGTGAACAGCTTCACCGGCACACCGAGCAGTTCCTCGGTCTTGACGCGCAGGCATTCGGTCGAGGCCAGTCGGTCCTGGGCGTTCTCGCCGCCGAGGATGCCGATGTTGAATTCCTTGATGCCTTCGGCCATCGCCGACGAGGCGAGGACGGCAGTCAGAGCAGTTGCAGTCAGCAGCTTTTGCATGGGGGCTCCATGGGGTTGTGGCCCTTCGGGCCGGTGGTCACGACAGCATCAGATCGGCATATGTCCGGTCGGCTGTGGTGTCGGTGGGTATCGAGGTCGAGGTGGCGGCCTCGTTGAAGCTTTCGTCGGCGCCGTAGATGTCGCGCGCGACCTGGGTCGAAAGCTGATCCGGCGTGCCGTCAAAGACGATGCGGCCGTCGCGCATGCCGATCACCCGGTCGCAATAGCGCCGCGCGGTGTCCAGCGTGTGAAGATTGGCAATCACCATGCGCCCGTCCTCGACGTTGATCCGCTTCAGCGTGTCCATGACGACCTGCGCGTTCATCGGGTCGAGGCTGGCGATCGGTTCGTCGGCCAGGATGA
>JBKBVC010000242.1:0-4156 GCA_046289805.1 Tabrizicola sp. | reverse complement strand
CAGGGGGTCGGAGGTTCGAATCCTCTCGCTCCGACCAGTAGGAAAATCCCGAAAAATGGAACTTGTATTGAACGCGGCATTCCGTGTCCGGAACAACTGTCCGGTTTGACAGGACGGACCTCGAGTACCGACTCAGGGTGCATGAAGAGGCTTGCGTCCCGAGATCGGGCTGGAACCCGCCTGAACACCCTTGACCCGGATCTTGCCCGAGGAACGGCTGATGGTTTCTCCGCCACCGTTTCATGTTCTGTCGAGCAACAACCGCAACGCTCGAACCCGCGCTGGAGTTGCCGCCGGATCGCTGCCGCTCGAGATGACCCGGATGAACTCGATCCAGGTTTGCTCGTTCTTCGTCATGGCCTGCACCCTGAGAAGTGGTCCTCCCTGAAGTAGGCTTTCGAGCCAGTGATCCGACCCCCAACCCTGGACCACCGCAGGCCGGAGTTTTGCCGCCTCGCTCAGGGTGACGGGCTGGTGTGTTCCCATGGCTCGATCCGCCGGAGCGCCGAACCGAAGGCACTTTCATCGTCACACAGGGCCGGATCGCGGCATCGCAGCAGTCGGGCTGGCACCAGCGCTTGCCGGTGGGCGCCGCCCCTCAGGTCATTGCGGCGTCGAACCAGATCGTCAGAAAGCCGCGGCGCTTGAGCGGTTTCCTCGCCATTGGGCTCGAACCAATGGCGCCTCAATGGCTCGATAGGCTTGCCAGTTCCGCGCCTTGCAGGTCGGGGGTGTGCGGCATTTCATGACGCCCGGCACTCACGCTGGAGTCACGAGATGAATCCATCACACGATTGCTGCAACAGAGTCGCTGCTAGTTGCCGATCAGGCGATAGCTGTTGCGGATCTGGCCGCTGTTCGTCACCGTAACGCTGTAGAACTCGTTGCGCGGCGGGGTGAAACGGCACAGGGCGGGGTCGGCCTGCGCTGGAACGGCGCAGACGGAGTTGCCGGCCTCGTCTGCCACCGTAAGGCTCAGGGCCGTGTCACCATCGCCAATCAGACCAAGTTCAGCCGGCACATCCCCCGGCAGAGCGATCCGCCAGATGTCGCTCTGCCCGCCAGCAAGCTCGGACTGCGCCTCGGTCACCGTCGCGTGGCGGTCAATCGGCAGTTGCGCGTCGATATCGTAGACCAGATCCTGAAGCGTCGGATCCTCGCCGGCCAGGGCCTGAGCGATGCGCAGGGCTTCCGGCGATGCCGGATCGGGAGCGGCGGTCCTGCCGGCCGGTTGTTCGCCGGGTGCCGGTCCCGAGATCGTCCTGGTCCATCCGATTGCCGGTCGCAGGGTGACACTGCGGGCGAGACGGATTGCGCCAACCAGCAGCAGCGCATCACCGTGCTCGATCGCCGCCTCGTAATTGCGCTGTGCCAGAACGACGCGAGTTACCGGACCGCTGTGCGCGGCCTCGGCCGGCGCGAGATTCGCTGTATCGGGCAGGGCCGGCCCGGCACATCCGACGACGAATGCCAGGGCAAGGGCGGCAGGACGCTTGGGCAGAGCAGCGGACGGCATGCGGCGACATTGGCAAAGTGCGCGGCGCCGGACAAGGGCGGTCGGCCGTGCCGGACGACTTTCCGGACGCGGCGTTTCGCGCTAGCAGGGATGCAAAGGGAGACGGGGATGCGCGAGATTCTGCAGCGGCTGCTGGCTTTCGACACGGTCAGCCACCGACCGAACATGGCGCTGATGGACGAGGTCCGCCTGCTTCTGGAAGGCGCCGGGATCAAGGTGATGCTGGTGCCGGATGCGGATGGCGCGAAGGCCAACCTCTACGCATCGACCGGGCCTGCGGGTGGCGGGGGCGTCATGCTTTCGGGGCATACCGATGTCGTGCCGGTCGAGGGACAGGACTGGACCGTGCCACCCTTCGCCCTGACCGAGGCCGACGGACGCTACTACGGGCGCGGGGCGGCGGACATGAAGGGCTTCGTCGCCTGCGCGATCGAGGCGATGCTTCTGGCCGCGCGGCGGCCGTTGCGGGCCCCGCTGCATCTGGCGCTGTCCTACGACGAGGAGATCGGCTGCATGGGGGTGCGCAGCCTGATCGACCTCCTCGCGCACGCGCCGGAGCGGCCGCGGTTCTGCATCGTGGGGGAACCTACGGGGATGCAGGTGGCGACCGGGCACAAGGGCAAGGTCGCGCTGCGGGCGACCTGCCGGGGCCGCGAGGGGCATTCGGCCCTGGCGCCGCTGGCGCTGAACGCGCTGCATCTTGCGGCGGATTTCCTGGGCGCGGTGCGCCGGGTGCAGGCCGAGGTGGCCGAGAGCGGCCTGCGCGACGGGGACTATGACGTGCCCTACACCACCCTGCATGTGGGCAAGATGGCCGGTGGCGTGCAGGTCAACATCGTGCCGAACCAGGCCGTGCTGGATTTCGAGATCCGCGCCCTGGCCGGCGAGGACGTGGCGGGCCTGATCGCGCGGCTGGACGCCGAGGCAGAGGCCATCGTCGCCCCGCTGCGGGACCGGTTCCCGGAAGCGGAGATCCGGGTCGAGCGGCTGTGGGACTATCCCGGCCTCGGCACCGCGCCGGACACTGAGGTGGTGCGCTTTGTCAAGGGGCTGACCGGGGCGAACGGAACGATCAAGGTGGCCTTCGGGACCGAGGGGGGGCTGTTCCACGACAGGCTCGGCGTGCCCACGGTGATCTGCGGGCCGGGGTCGATGGCCCAGGGGCACAAGCCGGACGAATTCGTCACGGTCGAGCAGATCGAGAGGTGCCGGGGGATGCTCGCGGCACTGGTGGACAGGCTGGAAGCCGGAATCTGACCCCTCTGTCCACGGTGGACATTTCCGGATTTTCCTTTTTAAACAGAAGGTTGGCTGCGGACGGAAAGGATCTGTCAACCTAAGTTCCTGCGCCCTGCCCGCGCGCTGCCGCTGGGGGGGACACGCCCCGGACTGCGGTGAAGCACCCTTTAGAAGGGAAAGGCATGTCGGGTGAGTCCGGGAGCCGCGCAGGCTTCGGTCAGGACGGTCAGTCCAGCGCCTTCAGTCGGGCGACCGCATCGGTGCCGAGCCGGTAATGGCCGGTGATCGGGTAGGCAAAGAGGATGTCCTCTTCCCGCGCTCCCTGGCCGATGTTGTGCAGGATCAGCGGCACGCCGGCCCTGGTCCGACGGTCGGAGACGATGCCGATATGGTCGAGGTTGCCCGGCAGTTTCCAGGTGATGATGTCGCCGGGCAGATAGGGCGTCGGACCCTGGTCGAGCGGCAGGGACGCGCCGATCCGGGTGAAGAGCGTCTGGAGATTCGGCACCCGGCGGTGGTCGATGTTGCGGTCGGGACGCGAGAGGCCCCAGAGCGCGGGATAGGCGGCGAAATCCGTGCGCATGTCGCGGTTCACGGCGCGTTGCAGGTCGATCCCCCAGCCGTCGCGCAGGGCGCGGATCACCACGTCGGTGCAGACCCCGCGGTCGCGCGGGATGTCGCCGTTAGGGAAATCGAGCCGCGCATAGGTCGGATCGTAGATCACCGTCACGCCCACCTGGTCGCGCGCCGCCGCCGTCAGCCGCGAGGGCTCCGACCCTGCCAGCGCCGAGGCGGCGAGGGGGGCGGCAAGACCGAGCGAGAAGATCAGGGCAAGCGCACGCATGGGAAAATCATGCCCGCTTCACGGGCGCGTGTGTAGTCCGGATTTCCGCTGTTTCCGACGGGCTGGCGCCTTTCCGCCGGGGCCGGTAAGAAGGCCGTGATGGCGATCACTTTGACCAATCTTGCCGATCTGGCGGCGCATGGCTTCGACGACATCATCGATGTCCGGTCGCCTTCGGAATATGCCGAGGATCACCTGCCCGGTGCGATTTCCTTGCCCGTGCTGAACGATGCGGAACGCGCCGAGGTCGGCACGATCTACAAGCAGGTCTCGCCCTTCACCGCGCGCAAGGTCGGCGCGGCGCTGGTGGCGAAGAATGCGGCCGCCCATCTGCAAGGGCCGCTCGCCGACCGGCCGGGCGGCTGGCGGCCGCTGGTCTATTGCTGGCGCGGCGGGCAGCGGTCGGGATCCTTCGCGACGATCCTGAGCCAGATCGGCTGGCGGGTCGAGACGCTGGCGGGCGGCTACAAGGCCTGGCGCGGGCTGGTGGTGCGCGAGGTCTATGACACGCCGGTCCGCGCGCCGATGGTGGTGCTGGACGGCAATACCGGATCGGC
>JBKBVC010000241.1:0-4158 GCA_046289805.1 Tabrizicola sp. | reverse complement strand
ATCTTTGCGTACCAGTCCTTCACCACGGCATGCCGGTTCCAGTCGACATCGCTGATGTAGTCCAGGCAGCTAAGATGCGCTGCCGCGGTGAAATCCGCCAGCGTCATCACATCCCCGGCCAGCCAGCGCCGCTGATCCAGAAGCCAGGCCATGTAGTCGAGGTGATACTTGATCCGGGTCGAGCCCAGCTTGACGTTGCGCGAATCCGGATAGCCCTGCCCGGTGACCTTCTTGTTCACCCGTTCGTACAGCAGCTTCGAGGTGACCTCGTGGTGGAACTTGTCGTCGAACCAGGCGCAAAGCCGACGCACCTCGTAGCGTCCGTCGGCATCCTTCGGCATCAGCGGCACCTGCGGCGCAATCTCCTCCAGATACTCGCAGATCGCCTGGCTTTCGCTCATCATCCGGTTGCCCATCTTCAGGATCGGCACCTTGCCGGCCGGGTTGCGGCGCAGGAAATCCGGCGAGGGGTCCCAGTACCGCTCTTCCACCAGCTCGGCCTCGATCTTCTTTTCTGCCAGCGTCAGGCGCACCTTGCGGCAGAACGGCGACAGCGGAACATGATAGAGGCGGTTCGTGGGACGGTTCATCGGGTGAAGCACTCCGGCATGATCCCTCATTGCCGCGCCGGGGGCCGGAATTCAATCCCCGAGCGGACTCAGCCCTCGAAACAGGCGGATCTGCCGTCTGCGGCAATCGTTTCGGCGCCGGAAATGATCGCCCGTGTCCGATTGCGCACAAAGCTCGACGGGTTCGAGGCGCTGCGGCTCTTCGGGTCCGGCAGGACGGCTGCAAGCCGCGCGGCCTGCAGGGCGGTCAGATCGCGGGCGTCAACGCCGAAATAGTGCTGCGCGGCGGCCTGCACGCCGAACACGCCTTCGTCGAACTCGGCAACGTTCAGATAGACCTCCAGAATCCGCTGCTTGGACCAGGCCAGCTCGACCAGCGGAGTCAGGACCGCCTCCATGGATTTGCGCACCCAGCTGCGCCCATGCCAGAGGAACACATTCTTCGTCACCTGCTGACTGATGGTCGAGGCCCCGCGATTGCTTCCGGCCTCGATGGCTTGCCGGATCGCCGCCATGTCGAACCCCCAGTGATTGCAGAAGTTCGCGTCTTCGGCCGCGACCGCCGACCTGCCCATCACCGGGGCGATGTCATCCCATTCGACCCAGTCCTTCTCGATCCCGCCCAACCGCCAGTATTCGCTCAGCTGGTACAGATTGATCGGCGGCGGCACGAAGGCGAATACCAGGATCAGCAGCGCATAGAACCCGGCGACGGCGATTCCGGCGCGGGCAAGCCACCGCAGCCCAAGACGCAACACCGACGGCCGCACCATCGGCGTCTCCGGTGCCGGCGCTTTCCGCTTGCCCCTGCGCGCAGGCGGCTTGCCGGCGGTCCTGTCTGGAGATTTGTTGCTCATTCCGACACAAGGCCGCAGGCACGGCGCGCCCGTCAAGCCGTAAGTCTCTCAGTCTGCGGGCAGATCATGGAACTGGCCTGACGCAGCTTGCGGAAGCCGGGCGATCAGGTCGGTCAAAGCCTCTTCGGTTCGCGCCTCAAGGCGGATCCAACGGGTCACGGGTGATCCTTGCAGGCTGTCCAGTTTCGCCAATACCCTTTCCTTGCCCAGAAGCCGAACGCGCATCCCGACAGCGGCGCCTCCCGTCTTCAGCGACTGCACGATTTCCCCCAGAAACGTCGGGTCCACGCCGGCAGCCACCAGTTGCGCCGCAAGCCCCTGGCTCTCGGGCTTCGGCTTGCGCCCATCCAGAAACATCAGACCGATCAGCACGCCCCAGCCCCCACCGCCCAAAGGCGCGCCAGTTGCAAGGTCGATCGACTGGTTGATCGTGACGCGCCCTTCCGCGCTGCGAGAGACGACGACGATGTCCTCCGGCTCGGTTCCGGCGGCCTGCTGCAAGGCTGCAAGCTGTTCGCCAGCCGCAAAGGCGGCGGCCTGACTGCGAAAGACGGAAATGATCAGATGCGACACCTGGCGCTCTCTGGTTAGGGCTGCCCGGCCCCTATCTAGTCGGCGCGACGGACGCGCGACAAGCGGATTTCGGGGCGGTCCTGCGTCGCTGCCGGCACATCGGCAAGAACCCGAACCGTCCCGGCGAGAGGGGGGCTTGACCGGACGGCAGGGCGCGGTTTCCCTCGGAGCAGAGGCGAGCGGCGGGATGGATGCGGCAGGCCGGCCGCCGCATCGGGCGGGGTGGCAATGGGGGTGATATGGGCTTGATTTCGCGCACACATTCGGCAAACGGCACCGCGTCCGAGGCGGTCTATTCCGCGTGTGGTCGGTATCGCTATCTGCTGACCCGGACCTGGGGGTCGGGGCCGCGGGCACTTTTCGTCATGCTCAATCCCTCGACCGCGACCGAGCTCCAGAATGACCCGACGGTGGAGCGATGCCAGCGGCGCGCCGTGGCATTGGGTTTCGGGTCCTTTCGGGTGACCAACATCTTCGCCTACCGCGCCACCGATCCCAGAGAGATGCGCGCCCAGCCCGACCCCGTCGGGCCGGACAATGACTCCGCCATTCTTGGCAGCCTTCCCTGGGCCGACATGGTTATCTGCGCCTGGGGCAACCACGGCCTTCATCTGAACCGTGGTGCAGGGGTGAGCGCAATGTTGCGGCAGGCCGGGGCTCAGCTCTTTCATCTTGGTCTTACCGGTCAGAACCAGCCCCGCCATCCGCTTTATGTCGGGTATGACCAGAAGCCGCTGCCCTGGTAGGCCTCAGGAGGCCATCAGCCTGATGTCCGACGCACCGAACGGGGCTCCGGTAACAACAGCAATCTTGGTGCCATCCAGATAGACCGCCTGACCATGACCGCTGTCGTTCGGGCCAACCGTCACCAGGGGATCGGGATGCACCTCGGGATCATAAACGATGACCAGGCTGTCTTCAGCCGGGTCATAGTCCATGATCCGGGTGACCGAGGTCCCCGGAAGCCACTTGTCCAGAACGAATTCGTCCGCACCGCTGCCACCTGTGGCGATGTCGCCGGCGCCGAGGATCATCCGGTCGCTGCCGTCACCGCCGTTGATGTAGTCGACCTCCGGGCCACCTGGCCCTGTCTCGACACCCGAAATCCGGTCGTCCCCGCTGCCGCCGTCAAGAATGTCGCTACCCAGGCCCCCATCCAACGAATCGTTGCCGGCGCCGCCGACCAGCCAATCGTCGTCGTCACCACCGTCCAGCCAGTCGTCGCCCTCGCCGCCGATGAGGGTGTCACGACCGGCGCCGCCCTCCACGCTGTCGTTGCCCTCGCAGCCGGCAAGACTGTCGTTGCCAGACCCGCCAAGCAGCGCATCATCCCCCGCTTGGCCCAGTGCAGTGTCGTTCCCGTCACCACCGAGGATCGTATCGGCGCCCGCGCCAGCCCAGACAGCGTCATTTCCGCCTCCGGCGTCGATCCGGTCATCTCCGGCTCGACCGTCGATCACGTCATCACCGCCGTGGCCACGAACGGCATCGTCACCTGACCCGCCAGACAGTGCATCGGCTATGTCGGTGCCATCGACCGTCAGCGGATCGTCCGCGGCCTCGGGAATGTCGTCCGACGTCGGAACGCCAGGCTCGAGGATCACGATGTCCAGAATGTCGGTGTCACCATCGGAGACATCGTCTTTCATGGCCCCGTCCTCCGACGAACCGTCATCCGCCGACGCATCCTCGGCGTCGGCCACTTCGCCACGGCCGAACAGCATGGTATCGGCCGCCAGGCCGGCCGCAAGCACCCCAAACAACCCGAACAGTGCCAGCAATTTGTCAACTCCCCGTCTTGGCCGGCAGGACCACGTTACACGAAATCCAGCCGTTAACCATTTGTTAACGAATGGAAATTCAGTGTAGTGATACCACAATGCTCGCCGCTGCCCAAGTCTTTCCCGCAACTTCGCGCCCGGAGTCTGATGTCTTGGTTAAGGGACGGTTGCCGAACGCGCCGCGAATCCTCTTCCCATCGCAGGCGAATCCGCCTATACGCCCGCATCCGCCAACCAGGCGGAACCTCCAAGGGCCCTGCTGGACGACATCCCGGCTTGTGCCATAACCCTTTTCACAGGAGACCACGATGTCGATCACCGTTGAAGAGAAGGCCCGCATCATCAAGGAATACGCGACCAGGGAAGGCGACACCGGTT
>JBKBVC010000240.1:0-4165 GCA_046289805.1 Tabrizicola sp. | reverse complement strand
GGGGATCGGGCTGGAGCTGCCGCTCGCCTGCCACCGGATCATCGCCGCCGACAACCCCAAGGCAAAGATCGGCCTGCCCGAGATCATGGTCGGCATCTTCCCCGGCGCCGGCGGCACCACCCGCCTTGTCCGCAAGCTGGGCGCGATGATGGCCGCGCCCTTCCTGCTGGAGGGCAAGCTGTCCTCGCCGAAGGAAGCGAAGGGCGCCGGTCTGATCGACGAAGTGGTGGCCCCGGAAGACCTTCTGAAGCGCGCGAAGGACTGGGTGCTGACGGCCACCGATGCGGATCTGGTGAAACCCTGGGATGCCAAGGGCTACAAGATGCCGGGCGGCGCGCCCTATCACCCGGCCGGCTTCCAGACCTTCGTTGGCGCCAGCGCGATGGTGCACAGCAAGACGATGGGCGTCTATCCGGCGGCCAAGGCGCTGCTCGCAGCGGTCTATGAAGGCGCGCTCGTGCCCTTTGACGTGGCGCTGCGGATCGAGGCGCGGCATTTCACCTCGGTCCTGATGAACCCCTCGTCCAGTGCGATGATCCGCAGCCTGTTCATCAACAAGGAGGCGCTGGAGAAAGGTGCGAACCGGCCGAAGGTCGAGGATATGGCCGTGAAGAAGCTTGGCGTGATCGGCGCGGGGATGATGGGGGCGGGCATCGCCTATGTGGCGGCGAACGCCGGGATCGAGATCGTGCTCATCGACGCCACGCAAGAGGCCGCCGACCGCGGCAAGGCCCATTCCGAGGGACTCTTGGACAAGGGCATGAAGCGCGGCAAGGTGACGGCCGAGAAAAAGGCCGAGGTTCTGGCCCGCATCACCGCCACCACCGATTACGCGGCGCTCGCTGGCGCCGATCTGGTGGTGGAGGCAGTCTTCGAGGATCCGAAGATCAAGCACGAGGTGACGGCCAAAGTCGAGGCAGCGGTGGGGCCGGACTGCATCTATGCGACGAACACCTCGACCCTACCGATCACCGGACTTGCCGCCGCCAGCCAGCGGCCGGAGCAGTTCATCGGCATCCACTTCTTCAGCCCCGTGGACAAGATGAACCTGGTCGAGATCATCCGGGGCCGGAAGACCGGCGAGCTCGCGGTGGCCAAGGCGCTGGATTTCGTGCGGCAGATCCGCAAGACCCCGATCGTCGTCAACGACGCCCGCTTCTTCTACGCCAACCGCTGCATCATTCCCTACATCAACGAAGGCATCCGCATGGTCGCCGAAGGGGTGGAGCCGGCGCTGATCGAGAACGCGGCCAAGCTCGTGGGCATGCCGCTGGGTCCGCTGCAACTGGTGGACGAGACCTCGATCGACCTTGGCGTGAAGATCGCCAAGGCCACCAAGGAGGCGATGGGCAAGGACTATCCCGACGAGGCGGTGGACCATGTGCTGTTCTGGATGGCCGACCACGGTCGTCTGGGCCGCAAGGCGAAGGCCGGCTTCTACGCCTATGACGAAAAGGGCGAACGGCTGGGCCTGTGGGAGGGGCTGCGGCACAAGTATCCCTTGGACAAGATGCAGCCGAGCCTTGCCGACGTGCAGCATCGGCTGCTCTTCGCGCAGGTGCTCGAGGCGGTGCGGGCGCTGGAGGATGGCGTCCTGACCGACATCCGCGAAGGCGACGTGGGCGCGATCCTGGGCTGGGGCTTTGCGCCCTGGTCGGGCGGGCCGTTCAGCTGGCTCGACATGATCGGCGCAGCGCGGGCGGTGGAGATCTGCCGCGGCCTGACGGCCCAGTTCGGCCCGCGCTTCCATGCGCCTGCGCTGCTGCGCGAGATGGCAGAGAAGGGCGAAACCTTCTACGGCCGGTTCGGGGGCGAGAAGGCCGCCGCCTGAAGCGACCCGGCCAAAATTCTTCGGCGAAGAATTTTGGCGCGCCCTTGGCTGCCGTCAGGCCGGGGCGGCAGCGGGGTCGCGGGCCAGACGCAGGGCCTCGGCAAGCACGGCGGGATCGCCGATGTGATTCATCAGGATCAGGATCAGCCGCGCGTTCAGCGCGTGGCTTTCCGCCTCGCTCAGCCCCTCATGGGCGGCGATCAGGGCGGCATAGCTGTCATCCGGCCGGGTCAGGTTCGGAGTGGTGATCAGCATGGGGTTCCCTCCTTGCCGATGGCGCGGGCCAGCGCGGCGGTGACGGCGGCCTCGTCATAGACCTCCCAGCGCGCGGCGACGTGCTGGTCGGGGCGGATCAGATAGACGGCCGACCGCGCCGCGCCCAGGTAGCGGGCGGTCAGTTCGGGCGTCGCATCCAGCGCGAGGCGAGGCACGGTCAGGCCATGGGCGGTCAGTTGCTCCGGCGCCTCGGCGTCGATCGTCAGCAGCGTGAAGCCGCGCCCGAGACGGGCCAGAAGCCAGCCGCCCGCGACCGGTGCATCCGGGCAGGGGCTGCCGGGGCGGGTGCGGGCCGGCATCAGGGCATGATCCGGCCCGTTCAGCACCGAGCCGTCATGGATGCAGGGCACCGACAGCCGGCCCGAGTTCACCAGGGTCCGCGCGAAAGGCAGGTGTTCGGCCAGTTGCAGGACGGCGTTGCGGAACTGCTTCGACACCGGGGACTTCGGCGTGATGAAATCGGTCGCGCGGGTGGAGTTCAGGATGTTCTCGTCCGCCGCCTGCACCCGTTCGGCGTCATAGCTGTCCAGCAGGGTTTCCGGCGCGGTCCCCTCGATCACCAGCGCCAGTTTCCAGGCGAGGTTGTCCACGTCCTGGATGCCGGAATTCGCCCCGCGCGCGCCGAAGGGCGAGACCTGATGCGCCGAGTCCCCGGCGAACAGCACCCGGCCATGCCGGAACCGCTCCATCCGCCGGCACTGGAAGGTGTAGATCGAGCACCAGTCGAGCTCATATTCCACCCCCGGCCCCAGCATGGCATCGACGCGGGCGCGGATGCGGGCCGGTTCCAGTTCCCGCGCGCGGTCGATTTTCCAGCCCAGCTGGAAGTCGATGCGCCAGATGTCGTCGGGCTGCTTGTGCAGCAGGGCCGAGTCGCCGGACTTGAAATGCGGCTCGAACCAGAACCAGCGTTCGGTCGGGAAATCGGCCTTCATCTTCACGTCGGCGATCAGGAAGTTGTCCTCGAACACCCGGCCGTCGAAGGCCAGGCCCAGCATCCCGCGCAGGGGGCTGCGCGCGCCGTCGCAGGCGATCAGCCAGTCGGCCTGAAGCCGGTAGGGGCCGTCCGGGGTCATCACCTCCAGCGTCACATGGTCGGCCTTTGGCGTCACGGCATCGACGCGGTTCCGCCCGCGCAGCTCGATGGGCGCGCCTTCGGCCTGGGCGGCGAGGATCGCATCGTGCAGGAACTTCTCGAACCAGGGCTGTTGCAGGTTGATGAAGGCGGGAAAGGCATGGCCGCCTTCGGGCAGGAGGTTGAATTCGTAAAGCAGCCTGTCGTCGTGGAACACCTTGCCCACATTCCACTGCACGCCCTTGGCCAGCATCGGACCGGCCGCGCCCAGCCGGTCGCAGATTTCCAGCGTACGCTTGGCAAAGCAGAGCGCCCGGCTGCCCAGCCCGGCGCCTTCGTGATCGTCGAGGAGCAGCACCGGCACCCCGCGTCGCCCGAGATCCAGCGCCATGGCCAGACCGATGGGACCGCCGCCCACCACGATCACCTTGTGGCGGACCGGCGCCGGGGCGTCCTGGTCCGGCGAGCGGGCATAGGGATAGAGGCGGAACGCGACCTTGTAGCGATCCGGGACAAGTTCGGTCATCGGCTTCCCCCCGTTTGCCCGTTCAGCCCTGCAAGGCCGCCCACATCTCCAGATCGCGCTGGGCGGTCCAGATCCGGGGGTGATGGATGCCGCGCGCCTCGTCATAGGCGCGGGCGACGTTGAAGGGCAGGCAGTGCTCGTAGATCGCGTAGTCCTTGAACTTCGGGTCGCATTCGGCGCGACAGGCATCCCAGGCCTCTTTCAGCGTCCCGTTGCGCGCGGCGACGCGGGCGACCGGCTTGTAGGTCGACTCCACGAAGTCCTTCGTCCGGTCCAGCGCCCCATTCACCGCCGCGCGCCCCACCACCGCGTCGCCCCGGCCCGGCGCGATGGCGTCGAGGTCATAGGCCCGGATCGCCTCGAGCGTCGGGCCCCAGTCGGCGAAATGGCCGTCGCCGCAGTAGCAGGCGGAATGGGCCTCGACGATGTCGCCGGTGAACATCACGTTCTGGTCGGG
>JBKBVC010000239.1:800-4166 GCA_046289805.1 Tabrizicola sp. | reverse complement strand
CGCGCCGGGGATCTTCGCAAAGCGCGCCTTCGGGAACAGGGCGCGGATCGTCTCGCGGTGTTCGGGCAGGACATAGCGGCTTTCGGCGCCGGTCAGGAACAGGGCGGGGTGGTCGAAAACCCCTTGCGTGCCTGGCCAGCCGACGATCCTGGGCATCTCGGCCTCCAGCACCGGCAGGTTCAGCCGCCAGCGCGGCGGGTGCTGGCGCAGGTCCAGCGATTGCAGGAAGAAGGCGCGCAGGGCGGGGTCGTCGATCCGGGCCGACAGGGCCGCGTCCGCCTCGGCCCGCGTGGCGATCCGCGACAGGTCGATTTCGGCCATGGCGCGGGCGTTGCGGGTCTGGTCATGGGCATAGGCCACGGGGGCGATGTCGGCGACGACCAGGCGGCGGATCAGCTCGGGCCGGGTCAGCGCCAGCTGCATCGCGGCCTTGCCGCCCATGGAATGACCCAAGAGGTCCACCGGCTGCGATCCGAGGCTTTCGATCACCTCGGCCAGGTCTTCGGCCATCTCGGGATAGCCCTGTGTCGGAAAGCGCGGGCTCTCGCCATGGTTGCGCATGTCCACGGCCACCACCTCGCGCCGGTCGGCCAGTCGCCGGGCGATGACGCCCCAGTTCCGGCCCGAGCCGTAAAGGCCGTGCGCTATGACCAGGGGCGGGGCCTCGGGGGGCTCTGCGGCGGGGTGGCGAATCGTGGCGAGCATGGGTTTTCCATAGCGATTTCGAGAGCTTCAGGCCAGTGAACCCGACGCAGGGCGGTTGATCGTCCCGACAAAGGACACTAGGTTCGGCGAGGGTGGCGGAGGGCGGCAAGATGAGTGCGGTGACGATCCAGCAGATGGCGGATCGGGTGGCCCAGCTGATGGAAGAGCGTCTGGGGCTGGGCGGCAAGGGACTCGCCGCCAAGATGAAGCGGGCTGGCCGCCTCTTGCCCCGCAAGGTGCGCGATGCCGGTCGGGTGCTGGCCGTGGCGGCGCAGAAGGCGCAGAACCCCAAGCTTCTGGGACAGATCGACATGGGCGAGGTAACAGAGGCCTATGATGTCTGCCTGAGGCATCTGATCGCGATCGACCCGTTGAGCCGCCGACGCAACCTGTTCGCCGGCATGATCGGCTCGGTCGGCTTCGGGGTGCTGGTGCTCGCCCTGGCCATCTTCGGCTTCCTGGCCTGGCGGGGCTACTTCTGAGTTCCTGTCCACGGTGGACAGGGACGAACCCCGTTACTTGACCGAAGATCCGGTTCTCGGCCCTTACGATTTCAGAAGCATCTTCCCGGATGGGCTCTGGTCCACTGTCCGGGCATGCAGTGCCCGGCGAGTGACCAGGGTCACCGTGACGAAGGCGACATGAAGCAGCAGATACCAGGAGCCGAGCTTGGCGAAGCTGACCATCTCGCCCGCTATCTGGCCCGAGTAGATCCAGGTCCCTGTCGCGGTGCCCACGTTCTCGGCCACCCAGAGCGCCAGCGCCGACAGGAAGGCGGCGACAGGCAAGGGCATCCACCAGTGGCGGTCATGGATGCGGAACCAGATCCGCGTGCGGCCGTAAAGCGCGACGGTGGCGACGAACAGCGCCAGGCGGATGTCGGGCAGGAAATGGTGGGCGAAGAAGTTGACGTAGATCGCGACGGCGAGGGCCACGGTCAGGGAAAAGCGCGGATAGGGCGCGAAGGCCATGTCGAAGACCCGGATCACGCGCGCCATGTAGCTGCCGACGGCGGCATACATGAAGCCCGAGAACAGGGGCACGCCCATCAGCTTGAAGATGCCGGGCTCGGGGTAGGCCCAGGAGCCGGCATCGACCTTGAACCACTCCATCGCCGTGCCGGTGAGGTGGAAGAGGAGGATGACACGGGCTTCCTCCCAGGTTTCCAGTTTCGTCCAGAGGAAGATGACTTGCGTGGCGATGGCGAACAGGAACAGCGCGTCATAGCGATGCAGCGGCCAGTCGGGCTGCCACACCAGTCTGGTGGCAATGATCGCGAGCAGCAGGAGGCCGCCGAAGAGGCAGGCCCAGCCCTGTTTCAGCACGAACATCACGAATTCGGCCAGCGCGAAGGGGAGCCTGGCGCGGGCCCAGTCGCCCATGCGGCGTTCGAGGGATCGGGTGTCCTGGACGGTCATCTGGTCCTGCAGGTGGCGTCGAGGGATGAGACCGGCCGGTGGGGCGGGCGTCAAGGTGGGGATTGCGGATGCGTTGCGGGATTTCGGGGTCGGCGTGCGCGGTTAAGAAAGGGTTATGCGGGTTCTCTTGAGAGGGGACGCAACGGGGGCCGCGAGGCGGGCCAACCCTTTGCGGACGCTGTATTAATTGAAGGAATCCGCGGCGAAGACGGGGTCTTCTTTCCGTCTTCCTCGCGTCTTCCTTCCGTCTCTACGCGCGCCGGGGTGGCAGGGCGTTAACCATGCGCGGCGAATCGGGCCGTATTCTTGCATATTTCGCAGTACTGCCTTGTCGAATCGTGTGTCGCACAGGTTTGCTCTTCGGTAACTGGTTGTCTTGCCACGTCAGCTTGGAGCGCATAGTTTCGACTTTGATTTGTTGCGTCTTTAGAAGGAGATATGAATGAAACTTCAAGATCTGGCTTTCCATGATGTATCGAATTTATTGAAGGCTTGGGTAGGTGTTGCTGCTAATACTCTGACGATTGCCGGAGCTATCTTGCTGCTTCGCGATATTGGGTGCGGTCAGCAATCTTTGTCTTGGAGTTTTTGGGCAGGTTGGGTGACACTGGCAGGCATATGTCTTGTTCTGTTGCAGGTTCATATCTGGGCAGAGCAAAATTACCCGCGATGTGTAATCTGCCGCTGGGTGTTCAGTCTCTTCATGCTATTAATCGTTGGGATTGGCATCTTCCCGGGCGGAATGTTGCTTACCGCGACTTGCCGGTCATCGGGGTTCCCTTTGGCCGATTGTGTTGTAGGGTGGACCGCTCCTAGCGGCGCCGAGCCGGAATAGATGAGAATTCGCCCGGAACCCAGGCGCAAATGCGCCGCTGGGCGGCGCCCCGCCCACCCCCCGGAAGGGCGCTTTGCAACGGCAGTCATCCAAACTTCGGCTGGTGAAGTGGCGTTATAAAGCGACTCCATCGACCATCATGGCGCCCGCCCGATGGAGGACACGGCCCTTTCGGTCGCGGGAAGGTGGGCAGCTTACCCACCCTAAGCGGTGTTCGCCCTCACAGCTCCGGATAGATCGGGAAGCGCTGGCAGAGGGCTTCGACCTCGGCCTTCACCTTGGCCTCGACCGCGCCGTTGCCATCCTCGCCATTGGCGGCGAGGCCATCGACGACCTCGATGATCCAGCGGGCGATCTGGCGGAACTCGGGTTCGCCGAAGCCGCGAGTCGTGCCCGCCGGGGTGCCGA
>JBKBVC010000239.1:0-790 GCA_046289805.1 Tabrizicola sp. | reverse complement strand
GAGGTGATGGTGGGCTTTTCCGTGTCGAAGGGGATGCCGTTCTTGTTGCAGGTGATATGCGCGCGGCCGAGGGCTTTCTCGGTCGCATTGCCCTTCACGCCCTTGGGGCGCAGGTCCACCAGCATCAGATGCGTATCGGTGCCGCCCGTCACGATGTCGAGCCCGCCCTTCATCAGCTCGTCCGCCAGCGCCTGGGCGTTCTTCACCACCTGCTGCTGGTAGGTCTTGAATTCGGGGCGCAGCGCCTCGCCGAAGGCCACGGCCTTGGCGGCGATCACGTGCATCAGGGGGCCGCCCTGGATGCCGGGGAAGATGGCCGAGTTGACCTTCTTGGCGATCTCTTCGTCGTTCGTGAGGATCATGCCGCCGCGCGGGCCGCGCAGGGTCTTGTGGGTGGTCGTGGTGGCGACATGGGCATGCGGGAACGGGCTGGGGTAAAGACCCGCGGCCACGAGGCCCGCGAAATGCGCCATGTCCACCAGAAGGTAGGCGCCGACCGAGTCGGCGATCTCGCGCATGCGTTTGAAGTCGATGATGCGGGGAATGGCCGAACCGCCGGCGATGATGAGCTTCGGCTTGTGTTCGGTGGCCAGTTCCTGGACCTGGTCGTAGTTCAGCGTCAGGTCCTGCTTGCGGACGCCATACTGCACGGCGTGGAACCATTTGCCGGACTGGTTCGGCGCCGCGCCGTGGGTCAGGTGGCCGCCCGCATCCAGCGACATGCCGAGGATGGTGTCGCCGGGCTTCAAGAGCGCCTGGAACACGCCCTGGTTGGCCTGGGAACCCGAGT
>JBKBVC010000238.1:0-4173 GCA_046289805.1 Tabrizicola sp. | reverse complement strand
GATCCCGATGTCCTTGTGGTTGGTCGACATGAACCAGCGGGTGAAGAACCCGGGTCTGTGGTGTTCGTGGCCATGGATGGCTGCGTCTGCCATTGGCGTCCTCCGCTTGCGTCGTTCCGTTGTCCCGTTGGCGACCCGCACGCAGGTTGCCCGGTTCCCTTGTGCTTCCGTCTTTAGCGGTGCGCGGAAGAGGTCGCAATGCACGACTTTGCCGCAGCCGGCAGAGACTGCGAGAAAAATGCAAGGGGCGCGGCCCGTGACCGGTGCCGCGCCCCGATGGGCTGCCAGAAGGCTGCCGGATTACTGCGCGACCGAGGCGAGGTAGGCCGCCACGTCCTCGCCGCCCGAGGCCAGCTTGAACGACATCTTGGATTTCGCCGCCGGATCGCCGAGCGCGGTCTTGAGGTATTCGGCGGGGTTCGCCGTATAGGCCGCAAGGCTTGCCTCGTCCCAGACCGCTCCGGTCGCGCCGAGCGCGGCGAGCGACTCGCCATACTTGAAGTCCGGGTCCGAGGCGATGCCCCGCCCGATGACACCATAGAGATTCGGCCCCGTGCGGCCGCCCTTCTGGATCTCCGTCCCGTCGGGCGCGATGATTGAGTGGCAGGCCTTGCACTTCTTGAATTCCGCCTCGCCCGCGGCCGGGTCGCCGGCGAAGGCAGGGGCCGCAAGCGAAGCGACGGTCAGGCCGAGCAGGATGAACTTCGTCATGGTGTCCTCATGTGTCCCGGAGCGCCCTTGCCTGGCGACTCCACGTGCGGAACATGGGATCTGCTGCGCGTGATATGCAATAGCATCTTGGTGCTATGCGACATCCTGTGCAGCGCAACGGCCCTGAAAGCGGCGCGGGAAGGTGGCCATCAGCGCCGCGTCGAGGTCTGCCATCGTCACGGGAAGGCCCAGGTCGACAAGGCTGGTCACGCCATGGTCGCGGATGCCGCAGGGCACGATTCCTTCGAAATGGGACAGGTCGGGTTCCACGTTGATCGAGATGCCGTGAAAGCTGACCCAGCGGCGCAGCTTGATGCCGATGGCGGCGATCTTGTCCTCGCGCGGGCTGCCGTCCGGGTTCGGCGCCTTGTCCGGCCGGGTCACCCAGACACCGACGCGGCCGGGACGGATTTCTCCCTTCACGTTGAATTCGGCCAGGGTGTCGATGACCCAAAGTTCCAGCTCGCGCACGAAGCAGCGCACGTCCTGCCCGCGCGCCTTCACGTCAAGCATGGTGTAGATCACCCGTTGGCCCGGGCCGTGATAGGTGTATTGCCCGCCGCGACCGACCGGAAATACCGGGAAGCGGTCCGGTGCGATGAGATCGGCCGGCCTGGCAGAGGTGCCGGCGGTGTAAATCGGCGGATGCTCCAGCAGCCAGATCGCCTCGCCCGCGGTCCCGGCATTCATCGCGCCGACATGAGCCTCCATCGCCGCGAGAGTCTCGGGGTAGGGGGCCAGGCCGGGGATGTGGGTCCAGTCGACCATCTGAGGTCTCCGTTCGCTCGATTGTGGAAGAAATCCCGACTTCTCATATGCCGAACCCGTGGTAGGCTGGTAGCCGCAATGTATTTCATTTGAGGTGATGTGATGAAGGCCAGGACTTTCGCAACCGCCGTGCTCGTGACCTCGGTTGCCCTTTCCCCGATCTCGCCCGTTTCGACGCCCGCCCGTGCCGACGGCAAGGATTTCATTGCCGGCGCCATCATCGGCGGTCTGATCGGCGGAGCGGTCGCCAATGAGAACAACAAGAAGAAGCGGGTGGTGACCACCACGCGGACCAAGACCAAGTCCACGAAGTCCTCGATCAGTTCCGCCCAGCGCGAGGAGAACCGCGAGGTGCAGACCGCGCTGAACTATTTCGGTTACAACGTGGGCACGCCGGACGGGGCGATCGGACCGAAGTCGCGTGCGGCGATCAGCAGCTACCAGGCCTTTCTCGGCTATGCGCCCACTGGCCAGCTGACCGAGCACGAACGCACCATCCTTGTTACCTCGTACCACCGCGCGGTCGCGGGCGGGCCGATGATCGCCTCGACCGTTGCGGGCAGTCCCTACGGGCTGAAGGCGGTGCTGATCGCCCAGCGCGACGAGATGGCCGGCCTCGCGCCCATGGGCGGCATGGCCGCGAACATGGTGCCGGCGCCGGGATCGGTGGCCGCGACCGAAGCGGCGGCGCTGCCGACGCTTGCCCCCGAAGAGCCGCTGGCCCAGGCCCCGGTCGTGGAGCCGGAGGTCCAGGAAGCCGATGCCGCAGAGCCGGGTCTGCCGTCGTTCATGGGCGAGGCCGGGGCCAAGGGCTCGCTTGCGTCAGAGTGCAACCGGATCGGCCTGACGACCACGGCCAATGGCGGCATGGTCACCGCCGAGACGATGCAGGATGCGAGCTTTGCGCTTGGCGAGCAGTTCTGCCTGGCGCGCAGCTTCGCCATTTCGAAAAGCGACGAGCTGACCGCGCAGATCGCCGGGTACACGCCCGACCAGATCGCCGGGCAATGCGCTGCCTTCGGGCCGGCGCTGAAGGACCATGTCGCGGCGCTGTCGCTGAAACCGGCGGCCACGGTCCTCGAGGGGGTCGAGGGCTTTGTCCTGAAATCGGGCATGTCGCCGGCGCAGCTTTCGGGCACGGCGAAGGTCTGCCTTGGCGTTGGCTACGCCCGGGACGACCTGAGCGTCGCCATCGGCTCGGCGCTGCTTCTGGCCGCTATGGGCGAGCGCGGCTATGCCGAATACCTGGGCCACCACCTGAGCCAGGGCTTCGGGGCGACCGAGCGGCCCGACCTCGCGATGGACTGGTACCAGATGTCGCTGGACGCGATGGAGCAGGGCCAGATGGTCGTGGCTCCCGGCATGGCCGGACGCGACGCGGTGATCCGCAAGGCCTCCTACACCATCAACGGCCGCGCGCACGAGTTGCAGCCCGCCGCGATGATCCAGGAGGCCGCCCTGCCGGTCTTCGACCTCGCGCCCGAAGCGGCCCCGACGGATGTCGCTGTGGCCGAGCCCGTGCTCCCGGTGGAAGCGACGATGGCCGCCGACGCGGGAGCCATGGTTCCGGCAGCGCCGGACGGTGGGGTGATGAACGCGGGCGCGCAGGCCGCGATCATGGCGGCGCGGCTGCCGCTGCTGCTGTTTTCCGGCAACTGACGCCTTCCGGGGCCGCGGGATGAAAATGCCCCTTTTCATCCCGCGCGCCAGTCGCTAGATAGCGGGCGTCCGGAACGGGCCCACATGCGGATGTGGCGGAATTGGTAGACGCGCAGCGTTGAGGTCGCTGTTCCTTAACCGGAGTGAAAGTTCGAGTCTTTTCATCCGCACCAGGGTCCGCCGGACGAAGCCAGGGGCGTGGGGCATGACCCCGCGCCCTTTGCCTTTCCGGCCCCGGCGATCAGCGGGCAGGCCGACTTTTCTTGCATCATCTTCAGGCAGATTGGCTGCCTGGCAGCCGGAATCCGTGCGTTCTTCCTTCTGTGGCGCAAACTGGCCCGATCAGGTCGCCAAAGTGCCTATCCGCGTCGAAAATGTGCGTTGCATTGGGGGACACCTTTCGCTTTAGTCGGGAACAGTCAGAGGGCGGAAAGCCCCGGAACCATCAGGGAGACACGGGTGACGCAAGAGCCCCGCACCGACGCTTTCGTCGCTTTCGAGCACGTTCAGAAAAGCTATGACGGCGTGACTCTGGTCGTGAAGGACCTCAATCTGAGCATCGGCAAGGGCGAGTTCCTGACGATGCTGGGGCTGTCGGGTTCGGGCAAGACGACCTGCCTGATGATGCTGGCCGGGTTCGAGACCGCGACGCATGGCGAGATCAAGCTGGATGGGGTGAACATCAACCAGGTGCCGCCGCACAAGCGCGGGATCGGCATGGTGTTCCAGAACTACGCGCTGTTCCCGCACATGACTGTGGGCGAGAACCTGGCCTTCCCGCTGGAAGTGCGCGGCATCGGCAAGGACGAGCGCGAGGGCAAGATCCGGCGCGCGCTGGACATGGTGCAGATGGGCGCCTTCGCCAACCGCCGGCCGGCGCAGCTGTCGGGCGGCCAGCAGCAGCGGATCGCGCTCGCGCGGGCGCTGGTCTTCGACCCCAAGCTCGTGCTTATGGACGAACCCCTGGGCGCGCTGGACAAGCAGCTGCGCGAACACATGCAGTTCGAGATCAAGCACCTGCACGAGAACCTCGGG
>JBKBVC010000237.1:0-4185 GCA_046289805.1 Tabrizicola sp. | reverse complement strand
TGGACAGCGAGGCCGAGGCCGCCATCCAGGGCGCGCTTTACGGGGTGATGGAGGGCAAGACGGTCATCGCCATCGCGCACCGGCTGTCCACCATCGCCGCGATGGACCGGATCGTGGTGCTGGAGGACGGCGAGGTGGTCGAGGACGGCCCGCACGCCGACCTGCTGCGCAGGGGCGGGCTCTACGCCCGGTTCTGGGCGCGCCAGTCCGGCGGCTTCATCGGGCTGGACGAGGAAGCCGCCGAGTAATCCCCAAGCCCAAGAATTTTCGCCGAAAATTCTTGGGCCGCCCGGGAACCCGGCCGCGCTCACGGCGTTGGCACTTGCTTCCCTCCACGGACCGGCCTACCTCTCGCCCCATGAGCGCGCTTCAAAGCCTCGGCTCCCTCATCGACGCCTTCCGCCCCGCCGACGGTCCCCCGCCGCAACGCCTTGGCGCCTTCATGCGCTGGGCGCTGGCTGGATCCTGGCCCATGCTGGTCGTTGCGGGCCTCCTCTCCTCGCTGGCGGGCGTGACCGAGGTCGTCTCGGCCCTGATTCTCGGCTGGGTCATAGACGCTGCCCTGAGCTCCGGCCCCACGGACTTCTTCGCGGCGCATTGGCACCTCGTCCTGTGGTTCCTGGGCTTCTACCTCGTGCTTCGGCCGTTGGCCTTCGCCCTCTCCTCGGCCTCGAACTCGATCGTCATCGGACCGAACGTGATGCCGCTGGTCCTGTCGCGCCTGCACCGCTGGACGCTGGGCCAGGCCGTCACCTTTTTCGACAACGACTTCGCCGGGCGCATCGCGCAGAAACAGATGCAGGCCGCCCGTGCCGTGACCGATGTCGCGACCGAAGTCATCAACACCGTCTGCTTCGCGCTGGCCTCTGTCATCGGCTCGGTCGCCTTCCTGATCGCGGTGGACTGGAAGGCAGCCATCGCCCTTGCCGTCTGGCTGGTCGCCTACATCCTCTTGATCCGGTTCTTCCTGCCGAAGATCCGGGTCAATTCCGCCGCCCGCGCCTCCTCCCGCGCGATGGTCTCGGGTCAGGTGGTGGACACGATCACCAATATCAAGACGGTCAAGCTTTTCGCCCATGCCGCCTTTGAAGACCGGGTGGCCATCGACGCGATGGAGGTGTTCCGCGACCGCAGCCTGGAATTCGGCGTCATCTCCACCTGGTTCCGCTTTGCACTGATGCTCCTGGCGGGCGTCCTTCCCGTCCTCCTCATCGGCGGCACCGTCCTTCTGTGGCAACAGGGCGCCGCCTCGGCCGGGGACATTGCCGCCGCCGGGGCCATCGCGCTGCGCATCGCGCAGATGTCGGGCTGGGTCAGCTTCACCCTCATGTCGATCTACACCAGCGTGGGCGAGGTCGAGGACGGGATGCGCACCCTCTCGGTCCCCCACACCCTTACCGACGCCCCCGATGCCCGGCCCCTTCCGCGCGTCCGGGGCGAGATCCGTTTCGATCACGTCACATTCGCCTATGGACGCCAGCGTGGCGGGGTCCAGGACATCGACCTGACCATCCGCGCCGGGGAAAAACTTGGGATCGTCGGGGCGAGCGGCGCGGGGAAATCCTCGCTCGTCTCGCTGCTTCTCCGTCTCTACGACCCGGAACAGGGCCGCATCACCATCGACGGTTTCGATGTCCGCGAGGTCACGCAGGAAAGTCTCCGCCGCCAGATCGGCATGGTCACGCAGGAAACCGCGATGTTCAACCGCTCTGCCCGCGACAACATCGCCTATGGCCGGCCCGAGGCGACCGAGGCCGAGATCATCGCCGCTGCCCGCGCCGCCGAGGCGGACGAGTTCATTTCCGGCATGATCGACCATCAGGGTCGCAGGGGCTATGACGCCTTCCTTGGCGAACGCGGCGTCAAACTGTCGGGCGGCCAGCGCCAGCGCATCGCGCTGGCCCGCGCCTTCCTGAAGGACGCGCCGATCCTGGTGCTGGACGAGGCGACCTCGGCGCTCGACAGCGAGGTCGAAGCCTCGATCCAGGAGGCGCTGGGCCGGGTGATGCAGGGCAAGACGGTGCTTGCCATCGCGCATCGGCTGTCCACCATCGCCGCGATGGACCGGATCATCGTGCTGGACCGTGGCCGGATCGTCGAAACGGGCAGCCATGACGCGCTTCTGGCGCAGGACGGGCTTTACGCGCGCTACTGGAAGCGGCAATCAGGCGGCTTCATCGGCACCGAAGACGAACAGGCGGAAGCGGCAGAGTGATCGTCACCATCGAACGGCTGGGGCACCTCGGGCACGGCATCGCCCCCGGTCCCGTCTATGTGCCCGGAACCCTTCCGGGCGAAATGGTCGAGGGCACACCCGACGGCGACCGCCTTCTCGACCCGAAGATCGTCACGCCGTCCGTCAACCGGGTCAAACCGCCCTGCCGCCACGCCCGCGCCTGCGGCGGCTGCCAGTTGCAGCACGCCTCGGATGCCTTCGTGGCAGGCTGGAAGCAGGAGGTCGTCGCCAATGCTCTGGCAGGCCAGGGCCTCGCCGCCGACTTCCTGCCGCTTGTCACCTGTCCGGCCCGCTCTCGCCGTCGCGCCACACTGTCGGCCCGCCGCACCAGGGGCGGGGTGCTGATCGGATTTCATGCCCGCGCCTCGGATACGATCACCGAGAGTCCCGATTGCCAACTGCTTCATCCCGGCATCCTCGAAGCCCTTCCCGGCCTTCAGGCACTGGTCCAGACCGGGGGCTCCCGCTCCACCGAGCTTTCCCTGCAAGTGACCCTGACCCGGGGCGGCCCCGATGTCGTCGTCACCGGCGGCAAGCCGCTGGATGCGGCCCTGCGCATGGACCTTGCCCGCCTGGTCGAGGCGCACGGCTTCTCGCGCCTGACCTGGGGCGGCGAGACCGTGGCCCTGCGCGACCGCCCGGCGCTGACCATGGGGACGGCGGTGGTCGTTCCCCCACCCGGCGCCTTCCTTCAGGCCACCGCCGAAGGCGAGGCGGCGCTTCTGGCCGCCGTGCGCCAGGCGCTTGGCCCGCAGAAACGGGTTGTCGATCTGTTCAGCGGTGTCGGCACCTTCACCCTGCCGCTGGCCGGCGACATGGAGATGCATGCAGTCGAAGGCGACGCGGCGATGACCAGAGCTCTTGACCTCGCCGCGCGCAACACGCCGGATCTGCACCGGATCTCGGTGGAAACGCGCGATCTGTTCCGGCGGCCCCTGGAACCCGATGAACTCCGTAACTTTACCGGCGCCGTCATCGACCCCCCGCGCGCCGGGGCCGAGGCGCAGACCGACCGTCTGGCACGGTCGGAGATCCCCGTGATCGCCGCCGTTTCCTGCAACCCCGTCACCTTCGCCCGCGATGCGCGGGCCCTGTCGGACGGCGGCTACAGGCTGGACTGGGTCCGGGTCGTGGACCAGTTCCGCTGGTCCACCCACATCGAGCTTGTCGCCCGTCTGTCGCGCGCCTGACAAATCCGTGAAGTCCCGCGCCCTTCGCCGCACTAGGCAAATCGGCCATTCTCCTCTATCCATCGCAGAAAAAGACAGGCGGGCAAGGGCATGCGCATATTGGGGTGGCTGGCGATCCTCGTGGCGGTGATCGGCCTTTCGGGCTGTGGCGACTCCAAGTTCCGCAAGTACCGCGGTCCCGAAGTGACCCAGATCCAGGTCCACAAGGCCGACCGGCGCATGTATCTGCTGCACAACGACAAGGTGCTGAAGGCCTATGACATCGCGCTCGGCTTCGCGCCCGAAGGCCACAAGCAGTTCGAGGGCGACGGCAAGACGCCGGAAGGCGCCTACACGATCAGCCACAAGAACCCGAACTCGCGCTTCCACCTGTCGCTGCGGATCGACTACCCGAACGCCAACGACATCGCCTTTGCCGAGGCGCAGGGCAAGGAACCCGGCGGCGACATCTTCATCCACGGCGGGCCGACCCGGCCGGTATCGCGGCGCGACTGGACCGAGGGCTGCATCGCGCTGACGAACAGGGAGATGGAGGTCGTCTATTCGATGGTGAAGCCGGGGACGCCGATCTACATCCTGCCCTGAACGCGAACGGGGGCCCGAAGGCCCCCGTATGTCAGGCATGTCTGACGGGCTCAGGCCCCGGTCATCATCGTCCACCAGATCTTGCCGCCCGGCTCCTGATACCAGGCAAAGCCCAGCCGCCTCGCCAGCGGGTCCATGATGACATCCCGAGTGTCGGGCTGCGCCATCCAGGAC
>JBKBVC010000236.1:0-4190 GCA_046289805.1 Tabrizicola sp. | reverse complement strand
GCTCGGGAACGGGGTCTTCGGACTTTCCACCCTGAACGCCGCCATGGCGCGCACGCAGGGCGCGCTCGGCTCGGGCCTCATCCTCGGCGCCTGGGGGTCGGCCCAGGCCACGGCGGCGGGCCTTGCCATCCTGAGCGGCGGCATCCTGCGCGATGCCGTGAACCACCTTGTCGATGCGGGTCTCTTCGGCCCGGCCCATGATGTCAGCCTCGGCTACACCGTGGTTTATCACGTCGAGATTGCCCTTCTCTTCCTGACCCTCGCCGCGCTTGGACCGCTGGTCCGGATCGGCGTTCCACATTCCAAACCGGACCAAGGCCAGCCAGGCTTGCGGCTGACCGAATTCCCAACCTGACAACGGAGGACCTCTGAATGGTTGGTGTCACTTTCTTCGGAAACTTCGACCTCGCCAGCCTCGCGATCTGGCTCTTCTGGGGCTTCTTCGCCTTGCTCATCTACTATCTCCAGACCGAGAACATGCGCGAAGGCTTCCCCTTCGAGAACGAGGACGGCACGCCGGCCTCGAACCAGGCGATCTATCCGCTGCCCAAGCCCAAGACCTTCCTCCTGCCCCTGGGCCGGGGGACGGTGACGGTGCCCTCTGCCGAAAACGAGGCCGCCCACCGCCGCACCGACCTGGCGCTGGTACCCTCCGGCTCTGCCGGCTTCCCGCTGATCCCCACCGGCAATCCGATGCTCGATGGCGTCGGCCCCGCCTCCTGGGTGCCGCGCCGGGACGAGCCGGAGCTTGATGCGCATGGCCACCCCAAGCTGAAGCCGATGTCCCAGGTCGAGGACCTGGTCGTCAGCGCCGGCCGCGACCCGCGCGGTCTGCCGGTGCAGGCAGGCGATCTCGAGGTCGTGGGCCGGGTCAAGGAGATGTGGGTGGACGTGCCGGAACAGCTGGTGCGCTACCTGGAGATCGACCTGAACTCCGGTTCCTCTCGGCTGGTGCCGATGACCATGTGCAAGATCTGGGCCGACAGGGTGCGGATCAACGCGCTGACCTCGGACCTGTTCGACGACATCCCCGCCACCAAGAGCCTGACCTCGGTCACCAAGCTCGAAGAGGACAAGATCTCTGCCTATGTGGCCTCGGGCTGGATGTATGCCAAGGGCCGCAAGCGCGGGTTCTAGACGCCGAGGGAAGCGGCGCGCGCCCGCGCCGCTTCGTCTTACCCCTGATGCGAAAGGGTCTGCCATGTCAGACCATGACAAGGACTTCGACTTCGAAAGCCAACCCGGCCTTCCGAAACCCCTGCCCCCCGGAGAGGAGCTGCTCTGGCAAGGCTCCCCCGATCCCGCCGCTCTCGCGCGTGAGGCGTTCAAGGCGAACTGGGTCCTGGGCTACCTTCTGATCCTCGCCATCTGGCGCGCCTCTGTCGCCTTTGCCGATGGCGGCTTCGGCCGGTCGGTCGCGGTGTTCCTGCCCTATCTGGTGCTGGCGCTGGCCGCCTACGGGCTGGTGCGCCTGCTGGCCCGTGCCGTGGCGCGCGCCGCGATCTACTCGATCACCACCGAGCGTGTGATCCTGCGCATCGGGGCGGCGCTCCAGGTCACCTGGACCATTCCCTTCGCGAAGATCGCCGCCGCCTCGCTGGCGACCAGGCCCGTCACCGGCACCGGCACCATCGCGCTGGAGCTGGTGAAGGGGCAGCACATCCCGTATCTCGCGCTCTGGCCGCACCTGCGCCCCGGCTTCGGCCATGGGGTGCAGCCCGCCTTCCGCTGCATCCCCGATGCCGCCCGCGTGGCGCGGATCCTGTCCGACGCCGCCCAGACCCGCATCAACGAACCCGTCGTCGCCTTCGCGCCGCAGGGCGCGCTGGCCGCGGAATAGGGGGGTCCGATGTCCTATCTCAAGGCCCTCTCCGACCGGCCCAGCCCCGAACGCGAGATGATTCCGCGGGCGCTGCTCTGGGCCATGTTCGCGCTTGCGCTCTCGGCGCTGGCGATCACCAGCTTCGCCGTGCTCACCGGCCGCCCTCCGGTGGGCCAGCCCGCCCCCGGCAAGGTCGTCGCCGAACGCGCGCTGATCCTGGAAGGCCGCTCGGCCCAGGCCGTCACCGTCTATGCGGCCGACGGCACCCTCATCGCCGAGATGGACCACGGCGGCTTCGTCACCGTGATCCAGAACGCCATCCAGCGCGCCCGCACCGTGGCGCGCGTGGAAGGAAACCCGCCCATCCGGCTGGTGCGTTACGACAACGGCCGTCTCGTGGCCGAAGACCCCGCCTCGGGGGCGTCGATCGAGCTTTACGCCTTCGGGAACGACAACAAGGCCGCCGTAGAGCGGCTTCTCGACCAACCATAAGGGAACGAAATCATGGGTATTTTCACCAGATCGACGGAAACCGTGCCCTGCACGGTCGAAGTCAGCCACCGCTTCGAAAGCCTGCACGCCCACGTCCGCTTCGACAATGGCGCCGTGGTCAACCCCGGCGACGAAGTCCTCGTCCACGGCGCGCCGATCATGGCCGCCTATGGCGAGGTCATCGTCGAACGCCGCACCGCCACCATCACCCGCGCCACGGCCCTGGAACGGCTCTGGACCCGGATGACCGGCGACTTCGGCTTCATGGAGCTTTGCGAATTCTCCTTCTCAGAGGAGCTGACGGCATGAAGGACTCGGCACACGACACCACGCACGGGGAACTGCACTCCGAACTGGCCGACCGCTTCGACACGACGGCGATGGCCACGGAGACCACGCTTCTCAACCCGCGATTCTACACCACCGACTTCGACGAGATGGACCGCATCGACGTGACCCCCGTCCGCAAGGAATGGGACGCGCTTCTGGCGCAGATGAAGTCCGACCCGAACAAGGGCCATTTCAAGAAGACCGAGGACTGGGACCATGTGGACTGGAAGGGCATGGACCCTGCGCTGCGGGCAGAGTTCATCGACTTCCTGGTCTCCTCCTGCACTGCCGAGTTTTCCGGCTGCGTCCTCTACAAGGAGATGAAGCGCCGCGGCACCAACCCCGACATCTGCGAGCTGTTCAGCTACATGTCGCGCGACGAGGCGCGGCACGCCGGCTTCATCAACGACGCGCTGCGCGAGGCGGGGGTTGCGGTGAACCTCGGCTTCCTGACCAAGGCCAAGAAATACACCTACTTCCGGCCGAAGTTCATCTACTACGCCACCTATCTGTCGGAAAAGATCGGCTATGCCCGCTACATCACCATCTACCGGCATCTCGAGGCGCACCCCGAACACCGCTTCCACCCGATCTTCAAGTGGTTCAAGGAATGGTGCAACGACGAGTTCAGCCATGGCGAGGCCTTCGCGCTGCTCATGCGGACCGACCCGAAGCTGACCCAGAGCTGGAACAACAGGCTCTGGATCAAGTTCTTCCTGGTCGCCGTCTATTCGACCATGTGGGTCCGCGACCACGCGCGGAAGGATTTCCACAAGGCGCTGGGGGTGGACATCGACTGGTATGACCAGGAGGTGTTCCGCAAGACCTCGACCATCGCGCGGCAGGTCTTTCCGATCGAGATCGACATCGACCACCCGGCCTGGATACCGGCGCTGCGCGCGATGAGCGCCGCGATGATCGACATGGAGAAGGGCAAGAAGAAGGGCGGGCTCGCGGGCCGACTTCAGCATGGCCTCGCCTCCATCCGCGCGATGCTTGCCTTCGCGCGGCTCTACCTGATCCCGGTCAAGGCCAATACGCCGCCCGTCTCGGTGCGGCTGGAGCCGTCGTATTGACCGCACAGGATCATACCGCCGCGCAAGCGGCAGGTAGGATGCGGGATGGGCGCGTCCCGGCATCCTGTGCGGCACCCCTGTCTCGGGGGTGCCGCACATGACAAATCCCTGGATCATCGCCCTATCGGCCATCTTCCTCTGGTGGGCCTCGACCGGGCTGATCCTCTGGCGCGTGCGCAAGGCCGATCTGGGCGGGCCGGATGACCACCTCTGGTCCGTCCTCCTCGGGCTGCCGCTCCTCATCGGCGGGGTCGTTGGCGCACATGCCTCGGTCGACAGCCTGACCGTCGGCTCGGTCTATACCGGCTTCCTCTCGGCGCTGGCCTTCTGGGGTTGGATCGAACTTGCCTTCCTGTCGGGCATCGTCACCGGCCCGCACCGCAAGCCCTGCCCGCCCGGCGCGAGGCTGCCCGAACGCATCTGGCGCGCCGTGGGCTCGATCCTCTGGCACGAATTCGCGCTGATCGCGG
>JBKBVC010000235.1:0-4233 GCA_046289805.1 Tabrizicola sp. | reverse complement strand
GTCCTTCCGCCCGAAGCTGGGCCTGGTCATGGAAATCGAGATCTGGCCGCGCATGATCCTGGCCGCGCGCAAGGCGCGCGTGCCGCTCTATATGTGCAACGCGCAGTATCCGTCCGATTCCATGGCGCGGGATGCCCGGCTCGGTCTCCGCCCGGCGCTGATGCGGCTCTGTGCCGGGGCCCTGGTGAAGTCCGACCTTCAGGCGCAACGCTTCGCCTCGGTGGGCGTGACGAACATCCATGTCACGGGCGAGTTGCGTTTCGACCAGCCGATCCCGCAGGACCAGCTTGCCGCCGCCGCCCGCCTGCGCCCCGGCCTAGGCCCGCGCCGGGTGATCGCCTTCGCCTCGGTCACCGAACCCGAGGAAGAGCTCTTCATCGCTGCCGCGCAGGAGCTCCTGTCCGTCCGCACGCCGCCCGTGATCCTGTTCATCCCTCGCGCGCCCGAACGCTTCGACCCCGTGGCGCAGAGGCTGGCGGAAAAGGGAGTTCTCTTTGACCGCCGCAGCACACGCTTCGGCCGCAGCTTCGCGCAGCGATCCGAGACGCCGATGGACGTGCTTCTGGGCGATTCCCTGGGCGAGATGTATTTCTATCTCGCCATGGCCGACCGGGTGGTGGTGGGGGGAGGGTTCCAGCCGAAGGGCAGCCACAACATCATCGAACCGCTGGCCCTGAAGAAGCCCGTGCTGGTAGGCCCGCAGATACAGACCATCGAATATCCGGCAACCGAGGCCATCGCCGCCGGTGTCTGCCGTCAGACCAGCGCCGAACGTCTGGTCGCTGACCTGCTGACCTGGCCTGACCCCGCAGCCGAGGCCATCGCGGCCTTCACCGCAGCACATTCCGGAGCAACCGCGCGGACGATCGCGGTCCTGGCGCCTGTCCTCAGGCCTTGACCAGACCCGCCCTCAGCTGCTCGGACAGAAGGAATTCCACCAGCCGGAAGTCATAGGGCGTGTCGATGTCATGGCAGCGCTCGGCCGGCAGGACATAGGGGATCACCCGGCCTTCATAGATTGTCCGGGCCCGGCGCAGATAGGCCGGATCCACCACATAGACCACCCCGACATGCTCATAGACCACCGGCGCGTCCTGCCGCGCCCAGACCCCGCCCGGCAACGGTTTCGACACATGCAGCGCGCCCGTGGCGTCCGGCTCGACAAGGTTGAAATAGGGATTCTTTCGCGCCTCGCAGACGCTCATCACCATGTCCGGATGTTCGTTTTCGTAAAGTGCAAGGGCGCCATCGATGTCCTCCGGAAGGCGCAGCGGCGAGGTGCAGTCGAGGTCCAGAAAGGCCGAGACCGGCCCAGCCAGCGCCTCGCCGGCCGCCAGCGCATGCTGCCAGACCCCCCATTTCGGCGCGGTGTCGGTGGCCAGCTCGGCCGGCCTGAGGCCGATCTCCAGTGCCCCGCGCCGGATGGCATGCTCGTAGATCGCCTCGTCATCGGTGGAGACCACCACCGCGCCCACGCGCGGGTTGGCGAACAACTGGTCCAGCGACCAGTCGATCAGCGGCTTGCCGCAGATCGGCCGGAAGTTCTTGCCCGGCACACCCTTCGACCCCTTGCGCGCCCCGATATGTCCTAGGATCATGCTGGCCTCCTTCCGGCCGAAGCCTTAGCGCGCGGGCGTGCCGGATGCCAGCACCGGCGGACGCCGCCCCGGCCAATCCGTCGCCCGGTGCCAGGCCTGACCGATGGCCAGCACGCCCGCATCGTCGCCGGACCGGCCGATGATCTGCATTCCCATCGGCAGGCCCTGCGACCCGAAGCCCACCGGCACCGACAGGGCCGGCAGACCGATCAGGCTGGCCGGTACCACGACCTCCATCCAGCGATGATAGGTGTCCATCCTGCGGCCCGCAATCTCTTGCGGCCAGCGCCAGTCCGCCGGGAAAGGCCAGACCTGTGCCGATGGCAGCACCACTGCGTCAAACTTCTCGAACATTCGCGAGGCATGGGCATGCCAGCGGCTTCGGATCACGCTTGCCTCGTAAACGGCCTGGGCCGAAAGCCCCTGACCCTGCTCTATTTCCCACAAGGTCTCGGCTTTCGTCTGCGACCGCCTGACCGGATCCTCGGCAAGGGCGCGCTTGCCCCCGGCGTTCAGCATCGCCCGCAGCGTCACCCAGGACGACCAGAGCCTCTCGGCGGGGAAGGGCGGGGCCAGCGGCTCCACCCGCGCGCCCAGAGCCTCCAGCTGTCGTAGGGCCGCCTCGCACAGATCAAGGATCCCCGGCTCCATTGCGTAGGCGCCGCCCCAGTCGGCCAGCCAGCCGATGCGCAGGCCCGTCAGATCGCGGTCCAGCACCAGGTCCGGCACCGCCCTCGGGAACGGAACCTCCGGGTTTTCGCCCGCAAGGACGATGAGCAGCCGCGCCACATCCTCGACCGTGCGCGCCATGGGGCCCTCGGTGGCCAGCGTGGAGAGATAGGTATCCCCTTCCGCATCCTGCGGCACCACCCCCCAGGTCGGGCGAAAACCATAGACGTTGCAGAAGGCCGCCGGGTTGCGCAGGGATCCCATCATGTCCGATCCATCCGCCACCCAGGCCATCCGGCAGGCCAGCGCCGCCGCGGCCCCGCCCGACGAGCCGCCCGCGCTGCGGGTCAGGTCATAGGGATTCCGCGTGACACCGAAGACCGGGTTGAAGCTGTGCGATCCCTGACCCCATTCCGGGACGTTGGTCTTGGCCGCGATCACCGCGCCCGCGGCCCGCAACCGCGCGGCCACCAGATCGTCCTTCTCCGGCACATGGTCTGCAAAGATCGGAGAGCCCCATGTCGTCCGCAGCCCCTTGGTCGCCACCAGATCCTTGACCGCGAAGGGGATGCCATGCAGCCAGCCCCGCGGCCCAGCATCGTCCAGCGCCCGCGCTTCGGCCATGAGTGCATCGGGATCGCGCTGCGAGACCAGTGCGTTCACCCTGCCATTGACGGCCTCGACCTGTGCCAGCCAGGCCGCCATCACCTCGGACGGGGCAATCCGTCGCGCCCGGATGGCCGCCGACAGGTCCGTAGCTGACCACTCCAGCATGGCTTGCCCTTTCGGAAATACTCCACGGGGGGTGCGGGGGGTGGGAAACCCCCCGCTGCGCCGTCAGCCTTCTGACACCTACTTCTGCAACTCGGTCCAGATCGCGGTGATGTATTCCAGCGACTTGCCGGTGCAGGTCGGCAGGAAGACTCCAGCCGACTTGAACTCTTCGGGGATCACCACCTCGGGCGCGGTCTTCATGTCCTCGGGCATGAACTCCTCCGACCCCGAGATCCCGTTGGCATAGCGCGCAAAGGCCGAAATCATTGCGGCGTTCTCCGGAACCATGATGAAGTCGAGGAACTTGTAGGCTTCCTCAACGTTCTTCGCATCCGACAGCAGCGCCACCGAATCCATGAACAGCGGATAGCCCTCGCGCGGATAGCCGTATTGCACGTCGCCGTTGGTATTGATCCGGACCCGCATGGTCGATCCGTTCCAGTTCACGCTGGCCGCCCAGTCGCCGTTCGACAGCCGCTCGGTCGCGCCATAGTCCATGCTGATCCAGTTCGGCTTGGCCGCGAGAAGCGCATCCCGGGCCTTCTTCATCACCTCGGGATCCTCGCTGCACGGTTTGCCGCCGACATACATCGTGGCCAGGGCAACGATGTCGTTCATCTCGGGCACGACATTGATCTTGCCCACCAGCTCCGGCGGCACGTCCAGGAAGACGGCCGAGGTGTTGATGTCGCCGGAATAGACCTTGGTGTTCACCGCGATGCCGGTCGAACCCCACTGCCACGGGATGGTGAACTTGCGACCGGGGTCCCACTCCACGTTCATCCATTCCGGAGCGATGTTCTTGTGGTTCGGCAGCTTGGACAGGTCGAGCTCCTGAATCAGTCCCTTCTCGATCCAGATCGGCACATAGTTGGCCGAGGGCACCACCAGATCGAAGCCCGACCCGCCCGCCTCGACCTTGGCCAGGGCCACGTCGTTGCTGTCATAGTCGGTGACCGTCACCTTGATCCCGGTTTCCTTCTCGAACTTCGCCAGAAGCTCCGGGCTGGTATAGTTGCCCCAGTTGTACAGCTGCAGCACGCCTTCCGCCGAGGCCAGCCCCGTCGAGGCCAGCAGCAGCGCGGTTGCGGACAGAAGTCTTCTCATTTTCGTTTCTCCCGGTTGGTTGTCAGTCTTTCTTGCGCGTCAGAAGGAAGAAGGCGGTCAACAGGACCACCGTCACCCCCAGAAG
>JBKBVC010000234.1:0-4257 GCA_046289805.1 Tabrizicola sp. | reverse complement strand
GCATCCTGCCCGTGGTCCTGCCGCAGGAGGCGGTGGATCACCTGATGGACGACGCCCGCAAGGGCGCGAACGCCCGCATTACCGTGGACCTGGAAAGCCAGACCGTCACCGCTTCGGACGGCACGGTGTTCCATTTCGAGGTGGACCCGTTCAAGAAGCATTGCCTCCTGAATGGGCTCGATGACATCGGCCTCACGCTCGAAAAGGCCGCCGCCATCGACAGCTACGAGAAGAAGGCCGCAACCCTGCGCCCCTGGGCGTGATCCACAGGGTCCGGGCGGCATCCGAAGCGGGCCGCCCGGACCGCGCGCCCGGTGCGGACGGTGCCGACAGCACCGGTGTCGGAAACTGGTTGCCAAACGGTTAACGTCCGCGGGCAAGTTGTTGCAAATAAAAGAGTTTCCCGATTTGTCCACCGTGGACAGCCCCACCCTTGCCCCCCCGCTGCCCGCGCGCTACCCTCGCCCCGATCCAGAGCGGAGACCCCCATGCACCCGATCGAGAAGCGCCTCGCCGACCTCGGCGTCACCCTGCCCGATGCGCCCGCCCCGGCGGCGAACTACGTCCCCTTCGTCCAGGTGGGCAACCTCGTCCACATCTCCGGCCAGATCAGCCAGAACGAGTCCGGCCTGATCAAGGGCCGGCTGGGCGAGGATCTGTCCTTCGAACAGGGGGCCGAGGCCGCGAAACGCTGCGCGATCTCGCTGCTGGCCCAGCTGAAGAAGGCCGTGGGCGGCGACTGGGACCGGCTGGACCGAGCGGTGAAGCTGGTGGGCTTCGTGAACTCCACCCCCGATTTCACCGACCAGCCCAGGGTCATCAACGGCGCCTCGGATTTCCTGGTCGCCGTCCTGGGCGAGGCCGGCCGCCATGCCCGCTCGGCCGTCTCCGCTGCTTCGCTGCCGCTCGGGGTCGCGGTCGAGATTGAGGCGATCTTCGCCCTGAAATGAACCGCGTCCCGCTTCCGCCCGGCCTGCTGCGCCTGCCCATCGCCCACCGGGCGCTGCACGATCGGGCGGCGGGTCGGATCGAGAACTCGCCCGCCGCGATCCGCGCTGCGGTCGAGGCCGGCTATGCCATCGAGATCGACCTCCAGCTCTCTGCGGACGGCGTGCCCATGGTCTTCCATGACGAGGATCTCGACCGCCTTACCGGCGAGACCGGACCGCTGAACGCCCGCGCGGCGGCGGAGCTGGGCCGGATCCGCCTGACCGGGGGCGAGGACCGCATCCCGACACTGGCCGAGGTGCTGAGCCTGATCGCCGGCCGCGTGCCGCTCCTGATCGAGATCAAGGACCAGTCGCTGACCATGGGTCCGACCGACGGCCGGCTCGAGGCCGCGACGGCGGCAGCGCTCAAGGGCTACCGGGGCGAGGTCGCGCTGATGTCCTTCAACCCGGCATCGGTTGCCCACCTGGCCCGGCTTGCCCCTGACCTGCCGCGCGGCCTGACCACCTCGGCCTACGACCCAGAGGAATGGGCGCCCCTGCCGCCCGCGACCTGCGACCGGCTGCGCGGCATTCCCGATTACGACGCCACCGGGTCCAGCTTCATCAGCCACGAGGCGCGCGACTTGGCCTGCCCGCGGGTGGCCGAGCTGAAGGCGCAGGGCGCGAGGGTCCTCTGCTGGACGATCCGTTCGCCCGCGGAAGAGGCGCAGGCCCGCCTTCGCGCCGACAACGTGACCTTCGAGGGCTATCTCGCCGCCCTTCCGGCTTGACCTCTTCCTGCGGCAACACAGCTTGCCCTTTGACAAATACTCTGCGGGGGTCCGGGGGTGCAAAACCCCCGGGCGCCGCCTGTCCCGAAAGCGCCGATGGCCGACCTGACCCTGCACGACAGCCTGTCCGAGATCGCCGCCTCCGACTGGGACGCGGTCGCCGCGCCCGAACAGGCCGACGGCCGCCCCCGCGACCCCTTCACCACCCACCGTTTCCTCGCGGCGCTGGAGGCTTCGGGCTCCACCGGCCCCGGAACCGGCTGGCAGGCGCGCCCCCTCGTGCTGCGCGAGGACGGACGGATCCTGGCCGCCACGCCCCTCTATGTGAAGTCGCACAGCCAGGGCGAATACATCTTCGATCACGGCTGGGCCGACGCGCTGGACCGCGCCGGGGGGCGCTACTATCCGAAACTCCAGATCGCCGTGCCCTTCACCCCGGCCACCGGGCGGCGCTTCCTGGGCGATCCGGCCCACCGCGAGACGCTCTGGCGGGGCGCCATCGCGGTTGCGGCGCAGAACCGGCTCTCCTCGCTGCATGCAACCTTCTGCACGCGGGAAGAAGCCCAGGCACTGGCGGGCGTCGAGGGCACGCTTCACCGCGTCACCCAGCAATTCCACTGGGAAAATCGGGGATACAGAAGCTTCGACGACTTCCTCGCCGACCTGTCCAGCCGCAAGCGCAAGATGATCCGCAAGGAACGCGAGACGGCGCGGGCTTCGGGCCTCGCGATCCGCGCGCTGACCGGGGACCAGATCGAACCCCGGCACTGGGATGCCTTCTGGGCCTTCTACCAGGACACCGGCAGCCGGAAATGGGGCCGACCCTATCTGACCCGCAAGGCCTTCACGCGCTTCCACGAGACGATGCGCGACGACATGCTTCTGGTCCTGGCCTTCAACGGCGACCGGCCGGTGGCGGGGGCGCTGAACTTCATCGGCCGCGACACGCTTTTCGGCCGCTACTGGGGCTGCATCGAGGACCACCCCTGCCTGCATTTCGAACTCTGCTACTACCAGGCGATCGACTGGGCCATCGCCCAGGGTCTGCAACGGGTCGAGGCGGGCGCGCAGGGCGAACACAAGCTGGCGCGCGGCTATCTGCCGGTCGAGACCCATTCGGTCCACTGGATCGCCGACCGCAGCTTCCGCGCGGCGGTGGACCGCTACCTGCAGGCGGAACGCCGCGCAGTCGGCGAAGAGATCGAGGTGCTGACCGCCTATGGCCCCTTCCGCAAATGCGAGGCACGGGAGTAGGCTGGACGCACAAGGGAGAGACGCCGATGCTGACCCTCTACACCAACCCGATGTCGCGCGGCCGGATCGCCCGCTGGATGCTGGAAGAAATCGGCCAGCCTTACGAGACGGTTGTGCTGGGCTATGGCCCGCCGATGAAGGCGCCGGACTATCTGGCGATCAACCCGATGGGCAAGGTCCCGGCCCTGGTGCATGACGGCAAGGTCGTGACCGAGGTCGCGGCGATCTGCGTCTATCTGGCGACGACCTTCCCCGGGGCGGGCCTGATGGCCGAGGACAAGGCCGCCTTCTTCCGCTGGCTGTTCTTCGGTGCGGGGCCGCTGGAACAGGCGGTTGTCAACTCTTCGTTCGGTTGGGTGCCCGAGGGCCCGCAGGCCGCCGGGCGCACGGGCTATGGCAGCCTTGAAGAGGTGGTGCGCGCCCTGACCGGGCATCTGGAGAAGCATGACTACATCGCAGACGGGCGCTTCACCGCGGCGGATGTCTACGTCGGCAGCCAGGTCGGCTGGGGCCTGCAGTTCAGGACCATTCCGGCCAACCCGGTCCTGGAAGCCTACTGGGCGCGGCTGAAGGACCGCCCCGCGCTGAAGGCAGCCAACGCCAAGGACAACGCCCTGATCCCGGAGGCCACGACATGACCCCGCTTCTGTCCGAAGAGCACCGCCGCACCGTCCTGCCGCCCCTGGCCGAAACCGGCTGGGCTGCCGTGCCGGGCAAGGACGCGATCCGCAAGGTCTGGAAATTCCCGAATTTCAGCCAGGCCTGGGGCTTCATGTCCCGCGCGGCGCTGGTGGCCGAGAAGCTGAACCACCACCCGGACTGGACCAACCGCTACAACGTGGTGGACGTGACGCTGACCACCCATTCGGCGAGGGGACTCACGCAACTGGACATCGACCTTGCCCAGGCGATGGACCGGCTGGCCCCCGACACCGAGATCGAGCGCAACCACGGCGAGCCGGTCAGCTGTCTGTGTGAGCTGCATGCCCGCAAGGCCTGACGCTCGTCGAAGACTGCGTCACTTCTCGCTGCGTTCCCACAAGCAGGCGAAGCCGCACGAGGAGGGGTTACAGGAGGCCAGCCATCCGTGCCCCGGTCATCAGGTCCGGCGCCAGGTGATGCGCCCAGCGGCCCTGGCTCGGCACGATGTCGGGAACCTGCACCACCGTGCAGCCTGCGCGATGCGCGGCCTCGGCGCCTGTCTCGCTGTCCTCGAACACCAGGCAGCGCGCGGGGGGCACGCCGAACAGCGCGGCGGCCAGCAGGTAGGGCTCGGGGTCGGG
>JBKBVC010000233.1:0-4270 GCA_046289805.1 Tabrizicola sp. | reverse complement strand
CGCGACCTTTGCTTCACCGAACATGGTGTCCTGGTCGGGCAGTTCCTTGAAGTTGACCTTGATGCCGGTCGCGGCCTCGAAGGCCGGGAACACCTTTTCGGCCAGCACCGGATAGCCGGCCCAGCCGGTGAAGTTCAGCTCACCCGACGAGGCAAGCGCCCCCTTCGAGATGATGGCCGGAGCAGCAAGGACGCCGACCCCCACGGCCGAGCCCTTCAGGAACCGGCGGCGGCTGAAGGCATAAGTGTCATGTTTCACGATTGGTCTCCCTGTTTGATACTCCAAAGGCGCGAAATGTCCCCGGATGCTTTTCGTTCACGCGGGCGCGCTGAACCCTCATAGCAATGCCCATGTAACAGGACCTTGTCAGCGTCGGGCGGCCGCCCGTGCCGGGCAAGCTTCCCCGCTTCGGTTGGGGCTGTCAACGCTGCTGTGCGCCCTTTCAACCGGGGATGAAGCGCGGCAGATCGCCCTGCATCCTCCGGCATCGTTTCTCCGTCCTGGCGGCCCGCCGCCGGCCCGGATCCTGCCACGCTCCGACCGGCGCGCGTCGTGCAGAAAAGCATTGCTTTTCGTCTCCGAAATGTTTCGGATGCCAGCCAAAGGGATTTGAGGCAAGATGCATCGGCCATGGCGACGCTGAAGGACATTGCCCGCAGCCTGGACCTGTCGATCACCCAGGTCAGCCGGGCGCTGAACGACCATTCCGATGTCAGCGAGGAAACCCGTCTGCGCGTCAAGGCGACGGCACGGGCGATGAACTATCACCCCAACGCCTCGGCGCGGAAACTCGTGTCGGGACGGTCGGGGATGGTGGGCCTCGTGGTACCGAACCATCGCAACATCGGCCAGGACCGGCTGTTCATGGAGGTGGTGGCGGGCCTGTCCACCCAGTTCTCGGGTCGCGGAATGCAGTTCGTCCTGCACATGATGGCCGAGCACGAGCCTGCCCTGCCCACCTACCAGCGGCTGATCGGCAAGGCGATGCTGGACGGCTTCGTGCTGATCGATCCCCAGGATCAGGACCCCCGGATCGACTTCCTGCGCAAGGCCGGGATCAGCTTCGTCATGCATGGCCGCAGCGGCAAGGTGATCGACTATCCCTATTTTGACATTGATAATGAACAGCTTGCCTATGACCTGACGGCCCATCTCGTTGCGCGCGGCCACCGGCGGATCGCCATCCTGAACGGGATCGCCGGCCGTTCCTATGTCACCGTGCGCGAACAGGGCTATCTGCGCGCCCTGCGCGATGGCGGCGCCGAAATCCTGCCGCACCTGCACCTGAACGGCGAGATGGACGAGGCGCACGGGCTGACCGACACGATCCGCCTTTTCTCGGGCGATGCGCCGCGCCCCACGGCCATCGTCTGCGGCAACGTGCGGCTGGCCCTGGGCGTCTATCGCGGGCTCGAGGCGCTGGGGCTCTCCGTCCCGGGCGATGTCTCGGTCGTGGCCCATGACGACGAACTGCCCGGCCTGCGCGCCTCGGCCTTCTTTCCCGCGCTGACCGTCACCAGATCCCCGCTGCGGGACAGCTGGGAACCCCTGGCCGACTGCCTGGCCGGGGCGATCGAGGGCAAGCCGCTCGCGACGCTTCAGAGGCTTGGAACCTACAGCTTCATAGAGCGCAACTCGGTCGCTGCACCCTGATCCGCCGCGGCCTCACACGAATCGTTGACCGAAAGCGCTTTGGATACTATCTTTTCCGAAACGTTTCGGGTTCGTCCGGGCGTTTTGCACCGAAGAAGGCACGCCACACCGGCGGCCCCAGGGAGGAAAACCAATGACCATCATGAAAGGCCGCGCCCTGCGCGCGACCGCAACCGCAGCCATGCTCGCCGTGTTCGGCGCCCCGGTCATGGCCGAAGAGCTGTTCTATGTGTCCGGTGCCGTCGGCAATGCGGTCGAGAACTTCAAGGCGCTGGTCAAGCCGTGGGAAGAAGCCACCGGCAACACCGTGACGCTGGTGCCGATGCCGGCCTCGACCACCGACCAGTTCGGCCAGTATCGCCTGTGGCTTGCGGCTGGCGCGACCGACATCGACCTCTACCAGACCGACGTGATCTGGGCGCCGCAGCTGGCCGATCACTTCGTGGACCTGACCGAGGCCGCCAAGGACCTGATCCCGCAGCACTTCCCCTCGATCATCGAATCGCAGACCGTGAACGGGAAGCTGGTCGCGCTGCCGATCTTCACCGACGCGCCCGCGCTCTACTACCGCAAGGACCTGCTGGAGAAATACGGCAAGCAGCCGCCGAAGACCTGGGCCGAGCTTACCGAAACCGCCAAGTTCATCCAGGACGCCGAGCGCGCCGAGGGTGCGAAGGACCTCTGGGGCTTCGTCTGGCAGGGCAACGCCTATGAAGGCCTGACCTGCAACGCGCTGGAATGGATCAAGTCCTACGGCGGCGGCCAGATCGTCGAGCCCGACGGCACGATCAGCGTCAACAACGAAAACGCCGTGGCCGCGCTGGAAATGGCGAAGTCTTGGGTCGGCACGATTTCTCCCGATGGCGTCCTGGCCTATCAGGAAGAGGAAGCCCGTGGCGTCTGGCAGACCGGCAATGCCGTCTTCATGCGCAACTGGCCCTATGCCTATGGCCTTGGCAACGGCGACGACTCGGCGGTCAAGGGCAAGTTCGGCGTGACCACCCTGCCGGTCGGCAAGGAAGGAGATACCTCGGCGGCAACGCTTGGCGGCTGGAACGTGGCCGTGTCGAAATATTCGACCAAGCAGGAAGCCGCGATCAGCCTGGCGCTGTATCTCGCCGGTCCCGAGGCACAGAAGCAGCGGGCGATCAACGAATCGAACCTGCCGACGATCATCGCGCTGTATGACGACCCGGACATCGCCGCCGCGCAGCCGATCATCCCGCAGTGGAAGGACGTGTTCCTGAACGCCGTTCCGCGGCCCTCGGCGCCGACGCTGGGCAAATACAACGAGGTATCGGCCAAGTTCTGGTCGGCGGTCCACAACACGCTTTCGGGCAAGGGCACGGCGGCCGAGAACCTGGAACTGCTCGAGGTCGAACTGAACGACATCAAGGGGTCGGGCTGGTAAGTCCTCCCGGACCTGACTGACCCCGACAGCGGGCGGCTTCTGGAACTGCGGGAGCCGCCCGTTTCTGCAAGACCGGGTCTCGAGGGGGGACCCGACTGGGGAGGGACATCATGGCTACGAATTCCGGGGGGCTCAGCCTTACCCAGCAACGCCAGCGCGCGGCCTTCTGGTTCATCGCGCCGATGCTGGCGGCACTGTTCTTCGTCGCGGCCTGGCCGCTGATCCGCACCATCTGGTTCTCGCTGACCAACACGGCGCTGTCGGACCTTTACGGCGGCGAATGGATCGGCTTCGACAACTACCTGTCGCTGCGCGTCCTGGAATCGGGGCGCTGGATCTGGCGCGGGACGCTGGTCGATCCGGCCTGGTGGAACGCGGTCTGGAACACGGTGCGCTTCGCCTTCGTCTCGGTCTTCTTCGAGACCGTGCTGGGCCTGATCGTGGCGCTGGTGCTGAACGCCGAGTTCAAGGGCCGCGGCATCGTCCGCGCCGCGATCCTGATCCCCTGGGCGATCCCGACCATCGTTTCGGCGAAGATGTGGGCCTGGATGCTGAACGACCAGTTCGGGATCATCAATGACATCATGCTGAACCTCGGCCTGATCGACCAGAAGATCGCCTGGACCGCATCCGTAGATACCGCGATGTATGCCGTCCTGATGGTTGACATCTGGAAGACAACGCCCTTCATGGCACTGCTGATCCTCGCCGGCCTGCAGATGGTGCCGCGCGACATCTACGAGGCCGCAAGGCTCGACGGCATCAACCCGGTCAAGGTGTTCTTCAAGATCACCCTGCCCCTGATCCGCCCCGCGCTGGCCGTCGCGATCATCTTCCGCATGCTGGATGCGTTGCGGATCTTCGACTTGGTCTATGTGCTGACCCCCAACTCGGCCGCGACCAAGACCATGTCGGTCATCAGCCGCGAGAACATGATCGACTTCGACAAGTTCGCCTATGGCGCGGCGCAGTCCACGCTCTTGTTCGCCATCATCGCCGTCTTCGTCAGCCTGTATATCTGGCTGGGCAAGGTCGACCTGTCCGGGGAGGGCCAGAAATGACTGCGCAGAAACTTCTCTCCACCGTCGGTTTCTACGCGCTTGTCGTGGTGATCGTCGTCTTCTCGGTCTTCCCGTTCTACTACGCGATCGTGACCTCGTTCACGACCGGGACCGACCTGTTCAAGATCAACTACTGGCCGCGGCC
>JBKBVC010000232.1:0-4299 GCA_046289805.1 Tabrizicola sp. | reverse complement strand
GCTGAACGAGGACCATTCGATGGCGCCTCAGATCGACTTCATGGTGAAGTCCGGGCTGATGGATCCCGTCGTCGGGGCAAACCATCCCGACCGCAACTGCCTGATCTCGGTGCTGATGGGCACGCGGATCCCGAAGATCGACTGCCCGACCCGGCCTTTCGAGCTTCAGACCGGCGACATCGTCCTGTGCGCGTCGGACGGGGTGCAGTTCCTGACCAATGCCCAGATCGAGAAGGTGCTGAACCGCTACCGCAAGGCGCGCTCCACCGAGATCGCCGAACATCTGCTGGAGGAGCTTGAGCGGCTCGACGATCCCGATCAGGACAATATCAGCTTCACCATAATAAAGGTGAACGACGCTTCGGTCCGGCCCAGACAGGAACGCCCGCATCGGCCTTCGGCAGCGGTGGCGCGCCCGCGGCGTCCGACGACGGTCGCGATCGACCCGGTCGCCGCGCCGATGCCGATGGTGTCTCCCGGCCTTTCCCCGGCCGCTGGCGGGACTCTCGCGGCAAGAACACAGGCAGCCACCCCACTGCCCCTGCCCGAGCCGAAGCCTTCGCGCAAGGTTGTCACGTCGGTGCAGGAAAGTCACCCCGACCCCTCGGTCGAGGATTTGTCGCCTGTCCGGTTGCGGCCAAGGCGAGTCACCGTCATAAAGTAAGACATGGCAAGCCCGGATGAGGAACTGACAGTCGCCCAGCGGCTTGGCCGCGCACTTGACCGCGGTCTTCTGCCCGCGGGCGGTCCGGCCGAGGCTGCCGAGCGCCTGATCGAGCGTCTGGAGCGACCCGCCCGGCTTGCGCTGCTTGGGCTGCCGGGATCGGGCAAGTCCTCAATCCTCAATCTTCTGGTCGGGGCGCCCGTGATCCCCGAGACGCTGCGCCTGCCGACGATCATGGTCCAGCACGGCACCACGGCCCGGATGGTCTGCACCCTGACCGACGGCAGCACGAAGACCCTGCCCGGCAGCAATCTGGCGGATGTCCTGCCGCTGGCCCCCGCCCTGGTGAAGCTGGAACTGGACCTTGCGGCGCTGAAGGTCATCAGCCTGCTGGAGGTTTCGGCCGGGCCCATGGAGGCCGAGCAGAAGCGCGCGGCGAACTGGGCCGCCAAACGCTCGGATATCGTGATCTGGTGCACGACCTCGTATCTGCCGAAGGAGCAGGCGGTCTGGGAAAGCCTGCCCGATTCGGTCAAGGACAACAGCTTCATGTTCCTGACCAAGATCGACCTCCTCGGCAGCAGGCAGTCGGCCGCGGCGATGCACGACCGGGTCGAGTTGCGCGCGGGCGAGGAGTTCCGGCAGATCCTGTCGGTGTCGGCGAAGGAGGCCCGCGCCGCCGTGCCGCCCGGTGGCCCGGTCAACCGCGAGCTGTTCCGCGACAGTGGGGCAGCCGCGGTGATTGCGGCCATCAAGACCCGTGTCCAGTCGGGGCGTCGCGCCGACATGGACACCGCCGAGCTGTTGCTGGCCCGCCATGTCGAGGCAAGCGAACTGGTCGCACGCCGTTTTGCCGAGCCTGGCGGGGAGGCGGAGACCAGAAGTGCCTGGGTTCCTCCGCCCGAGCCCGAGCCGGAACCCACCGGGCACGGGCCGGTGGACGAGGCCAGTGCGGCCGAGGAGACGCCGGTCGAGGCGACGCCGGTCGAGGAGGCACCGGTCAAGGCGGCCGAGATCGAGTCCAGCGCAGGGCAGGTCGATGCAGCGGAACCGGAGGCCGGGCCCGAGCCCGAGCCGGAACCGGACTCCGAACCCGCGCCCGAGCCCGAGCCGGCACCGGAACCGCCGGGATCCCAAACCGACGTGGTGGCAGAACCCGAAGACGGCTCGGCCACACCGCGCAAGCGCTTTGCCGACCGGATAAAGCGCGTTGCCGCCGACGGCGAACCTGCGCCTTCGGCAAAGGTTCCGTTGCGTTCGACCTGGAAATCGAAGGCCGAACTCGAGGCGCAGGCTGCGCCTGCGCCTGACCGCGAGCCGACAGCGAAGTGGGAGTTGCAGTCACGCAGGACGCGGGCAGGCGTGGCCGGTCCGGCCGAGGCGGATAGTGGCGATGCGCAGCCCGACAGCCCGGTGCCACCCGTTGCGCCGGAAGCGGAGGTCGCCGCCGGTGTGCCCGGGCGCATCGGCGTTCCGCGTGAGCGTCCGCACGGGGAACGCCCCGGGACCCTGACGCCGCGACCGGAGCCGGATGCGGAAGGGGACGATGCCGACAGCCCGGCAGGACCGCGCGTCAAGGGCTTTGGCCTCGGTCGCAAGGTCGAAGGCCTGGTCCGAGGCGCCCCGCTGCCTGACCTGTCCGCGCTGCGCGCGCGACCGGAAGAGATGGCCGAGGCGGAGGAGACGGAAGCCGACGAGATCGCGGACACCGAAGCGGACGAGGCCGCGCCGGAGGTGCAGGAGCGCAAACCCGAAGCGCCGGTCGCCACCTCGGCCGAGGTGGATCTTCCCAGCCCCGGGGCTCCGGACAGGCCGGAACCGGAACCCGCCCCGGCGAGGGCGGTCGAGCGGCCGCGGCTGTTCGGACGGGACGCCCGCCCGCGCCCCTCCGCGCCGGTGCCACCGTCCGCCCCCGTGACGCCGCCGCGCTCGGAGCCGGTCACGCGCCTGCCCGCCTCGGCCCGGACCCGCCCGGCCGCCACCGCCCCGCAGCCTGCCGCGTCCGGGCCGAGCGACGCTGCTGCGCTGCTGTCGCCCAGGGCGATCATGATGCGGGACCGTCCGTCCGAGGCCGAACAGCCCGCCCCGCGCCGCGAGCGCCCGCGGATCGCCCCGCTGGCCGTGCCGGTGAGCGCTGAGCCCGCCGCCCCGGCGCCGGAGATCGGCGTTGACGCGGGCCTTGCGGACCGGGCCGTCGCGCTGATCGTGTCGCGCACGGCAGAGCTTGCGCGCGAGATCGACCCCGACGCAAAGGTTCCGGTGGACCTGATTCTCGAGCACACCCGAGAGACGGGCGAGCAGTTGCAGGCCCTGGTGTCGCAGGGGCGGTCCGAGCCGATGCGTCGAATCAGTGGCGATCTTGGCGAGGTTCTGGACCTCATCATGCTCATGCAGTTGGAGAAAGGTCACGCGCCTGCCGATGATGCGCTGACCTTGCTCTTGCAACTTAGACGCGAACTGGAAACATTGCGCGCCGTGTGACGGCATTGTGAGCGTAGAATCGTCAAGAATGTGCCCAATTGGGACCACTTTCCAAACTTATGACATGATTGCGGGGACTTGTGTCGAATGGTGCTCGAACTAGGTGATTCAGGCCCGCAGGTATGAGGTGATCATGGCACTGGGTGCGGTTGCAGAGAACGCGGACGAGCATGACGGCATGTCCGTCCAGGAGCCCCAGGTTGCGCTGAAACGCAGTTTCCCGGGGTTGATGCGTATCGCCGATGCCATCAAGCAGTTCGAGGACGTGCTGCGCGATTTCGTGACGATGGCCGACCCGGACACGGCCAAGAAGGTCACCCGGATCATGAGCCAGGTGCGCGAGGTCGAGCCGTCGGTCACCGTGATCGGCCAGATCAAGGCCGGCAAGACCTCGCTTCTGAATGCGATGATCGGCGCACCGGGGCTTCTGCCCACGGATGTGAACCCCTGGACCTCGGTCGTCACCTCGCTGCACATCAACACGCCCAGCCCCGAGCTGAACGTGAAGGCGAAGTTCAAGTTCTTCGACAACGCCGAATGGGAAAGGCTGGTGTCGAACGGCGGCCGGATCGGCCAGCTCGCGGCGCGCGCGGGTGCGGACGAAGAGCTGGAGAAGCTGCGCTTGCAGGTAGTGCAGATGCGCGAGACGGCCCAGGCGCGCCTGGGTCGCAAGTTCGAGATGCTGCTGGGCACCGAACACCGCTATGGCACGGTCGATGACGCGCTCTTGCGCCGGTATGTCTGCGTGGGCGACGAGGATACCGAAGGGGCCGAGGCCGGCCGGTTCACCGACATCACCAAGTCCGCCGACCTGTATATCGAGCGCGAGGACTTCCCGATCCAGATGTGCGTGCGCGACACGCCCGGCGTGAACGACACGTTCATGATGCGCGAGCAGATCACGATCAACGCGGTCCGCGACAGCCGGTCCTGTATCGTGGTGCTGTCGGCCCATCAGGCGCTGACCACGATGGACATGGCGCTGATCCGCCTGATCGCACACCGCCAGAGCCGCGAGATCATCATCTTCGTCAACCGGATCGACGAGCTGCCCGACCCTGCGAACCAGGTGCCCGAGATCCACCGTTCGATCCTGGAGACGCTGGAAAAGAACAACGCCCCGCCGGACATCGACATCATCTACGGCTCGGCCC
>JBKBVC010000231.1:0-4322 GCA_046289805.1 Tabrizicola sp. | reverse complement strand
GAGTATTACATCAACGACGGCGGCGGGCAGGTCGATGTGCTGGCCCGGTCGGCCTATGAGCGCTACCGCGAGGCGCATGGGCTGAGCCCCGAGATCGCCGAAGGGCTTTACCCCGGCGACTACCTGATCCCGGTGGGCCAGGCCCTGAAGGACAAGTACGGCGACAGCCTGCTTGGCCGGCCGGAGGGCGAATGGCTGGCCGATGTCCGGACCTTTGCCACCGACATGATGATGGCCACGATCCGCGACGACCTGAAGGCGCTGGGCGTGACGATGGATGTCTATTCGTCGGAAAAGGCGCTTTATGGCACGGGGAGGATCGAGGCGGCGATCGAACGGCTGCGGGGCCTCGGTCTGATCTACGAGGGCGTGCTGGAGCCGCCCAAGGGCAAGACACCCGAGGACTGGGAGCCGCGCGAGCAGACCCTGTTCCGCTCCACCGTCTTTGGCGACGATGTGGACCGCCCGGTGAAAAAGTCGGACGGCAGCTGGACCTATTTCGCCCCGGACATCGCCTATCACTACGACAAGGTGACCCGCGGCTTCGACGAGCTGATCAACATCTTCGGCGCGGACCATTCGGGCTATGTCAAGCGGCTGAAGGCCGTGGTCAGCGCGCTGTCGGAGAACAAGGTCAACCTGGACATCAAGCTGATCCAGCTGGTCAAGCTTCTGAAGGGCGGGCAGGTCGTCAAGATGTCCAAGCGCGCGGGGACCTTCGTCACCCTGCGCGACCTGATCGATGAAGTGGGGCCGGATGTCGTCCGCTTTGTCATGCTGACCCGCAAGAACGACGTGGCCCTGGACTTCGACTTCGACAAGGTGACCGAACAGTCGAAGGACAACCCGGTCTTCTATGTGCAATACGCCAATGCCCGGGTGAACTCGATCCTGCGCAAGGCGCGCGATGCGGGGCTGGAGGTGAGCGATGCCTCGCTTTCGGCAGCGCATCTGGCGCATCTGGGACACGAGGCGGAACTGGCGGTGATCCGCAAGCTGGGCGAATGGCCGCGGCTGGTGGAGATTGCCGCCAAGGGGCACGAGCCGCACCGGGTGGCCTTCTACCTCTACGAGCTCGCCTCGGACTTCCACGGGCTGTGGAACAAGGGCAACGACGACGACAGCTTGCGGTTCATCCAGGAAGATACCGCAATTTCTGTGGCGAAAATCGCCCTTGCCCGGGCCGTGGGCGTTGTTATTTGCGCAGGCCTTGGTATCCTTGGCGTCACGCCGGTCGAGGAAATGCGCTGAGGACAGGCGCCCGGGCCGGCGATAGGCGTGAATGCAGGGACGGATCAACCGTCCCGCAGGCAGGGGCAGCAGATGGCGGACGCGGATTACGACTTCGGCGGCGGCTTCTCGCATCACGAGGCACAGCCGCGTGGGCTCCGCGATCCCGACCGCGCCGCGCGGTTGCATCGACTGGTCAACCTCGGCGGGGCTGTCACCTCGCTGGCTCTGGTCATCGGGCTGGGTGTCTGGGGCTATCGGCTGGCGGTGCGGGATGTGAACGGCGTTCCGGTGATCAAGGCCATGGAAGGGCCGATGCGCGTCGCCCCGGCCGATCCCGGCGGCGCGATCGCCGATCACCAGGGGCTTGCGGTGAACGAACTTGCCGAGACGGGGGCTGCGGCCCCGCCGCCTGACCGCCTGATCCTGGCGCCGCGCCCGATGGAGCTTCAGCCCGAGGATGTCGCCGGTCTTGCCGGATTGACGCAACCGGGGCTGACCGAGGCCTCGGCCCCGACCGGGGCCTTGCCCGCCGACCGGGACCTGGCCCTTGCCGCTGCACCCCCGACCGAAAGCGCAGACCCGACCGAGATCGCCATCGACGCCGCCCTGGCCGAGGCGCTGGGCGAGATCCCCGACGCTGCGCTGTTCGAGCCCGCGGACATGCCGATCCCCGAACTGGAGGAGGCCGAGCCCGTGCCCGAGGGGGCTATCCTCGCGTCGATCCGCCCCAAGGCCCGACCTCGCGCACAGGCGCCCGCCCCGGAGGCCACTGGTGCGCTGCCCGAAGCGACAGAGGTCGATCCGGCGACGATCCCGACCGGCACGCGGCTGGTGCAGTTCGGCACCTTCGACACCGCCGATGAGGCGCGCGCGGCCTGGGGCGAGTTGCAGGTTCGTTTCGGGGAACTCATGGCGGGCAAGGCGATGGTCGTGCAGCCGGCCGAAAGCGGCGGTCGGACCTTCTACCGGCTGCGCGGGCACGGTTTCGACGGCGAGGACGACGCGCGGCGCTTCTGTGCGGCCTTCGTCTCGGAAGGCGCGACCTGTATTCAGGTTCCGCGCAAATGACGGTGGGCAAGGGCGCTGCGATCTTCGGCTGTGCCGGGCCGTCGCTGTTGCCGGACGAGCGCCGGTTCTTCCGCGAGGCCGATCCGTTCGGCTTCATCCTCTTTGCCCGCAACGTCGAGGATCCGGCCCAGTTGCGCCGCCTGACCCATGACCTGCGCGAGGCCGTGGGGCGAGAGGCCCCGGTGCTGGTCGATCAGGAGGGCGGCCGGGTCCAGCGCCTGCGCGCGCCGCACTGGCGGGAATGGACGCCGCCGCTCGATACGGTCGAGGCCGCCGGGTCGGTGGCGGGGGGCGAGCGGCAGGTGGGGCGGCGCGCCATGGTCATCGCGGCGGAACTGGCCGCGGTGGGGATCGATGCCGACTGCATCCCGACGCTGGACGTGGCGCGGCCGGCGACGCATCCCTTCCTGATGAACCGCTGCTATGGCCGCGACCCGGAGACGGTGGCGCGGATCGGGCGCGCGGTGGCCGAGGGGCTGATGGCCGGCGGCGTGCTGCCGGTGATGAAGCACATGCCTGGCCATGGCCTGAGCCATGTCGATACGCATCACGACCTGCCAACGGTCACGGTGGCGCGCGAGGAACTGCAAGCCGTGGATTTCGCGCCGTTCCGGGCGCTGGCCGACCTGCCGATGGCGATGACCGCGCATCTGGTCTTTGCCGCGATCGACCCCGACCGTCCGGCGACGCAATCGCCCGAGGTGATCCGGCTGATCCGCGAGGAGATCGGGTTCAAGGGCCTCCTGATGTCGGACGACCTGAACATGCAGGCCCTTTCGGGAACGCTCGCCGAGCGAACCGCGCGGACGATTGCCGCGGGCGTGGACATCGCGCTGCACTGCAAGGGCGACCTCGCCGAGATGGTCGCGGTGGCGGATGCCGCGGGAACCATGGGCCCAGAGACGCGCGCCCGGGCCGAGGCGGCCATTGCGGCGCGACGGGTGGGGCAGGTGGATGTGAAGGCGGCGCTGGCCGAGCTGGCGCATGGCTGAGGCGGCAGCCGACAATGGGGATTGGGACCAGCCCGGACGGCTCGCGCCCGAGGACCGGCTGGCGGCCGAGGCGCTGATCGTCGATGTCGATGGCTTCGAGGGGCCGCTGGATCTTCTCCTGACGCTCAGCCGCACGCAGAAGGTGGACCTGCGCAAGATCTCGGTCCTGAAGCTGGCCGAGCAGTATCTGGGCTTCGTCGAACGCGCGCGGTCCCTGCGGATCGAGCTGGCGGCGGATTACCTGGTGATGGCGGCCTGGCTGGCCTTCCTGAAGTCGCGCCTCCTGCTGCCGCCGGAACCCGGCGACGAGGGGCCGAGCGCCGAGGACCTGGCGGCGCATCTGGCCTTCCAGCTGGAACGGTTGCAGGCGATGCGCGACGCGGCGGCGCGGCTGATGGGGCGCGACCAGCTGGGGCGCGACTTCTTCGCCCGCGGCATCCCCGAGGACATGACGCATCATCGCAAGGTGGTCTGGACGGCGACGCTTCTGGACCTGATGCGCGCCTATGCGCGGATCCGCACCAGGGACGAGTTCCGCCCCTTCGTGCTGGACCGCGAACATGTCTATACCATGGAACAGGCACTGGAGCGGATGCGCGGACTGATCGGCTATGCCGGCGACTGGGCGACGCTGGTCAGTTTCCTGCCCGAGGGCTGGGATGTTACCCCCATGGCCCGGCGGTCCGCGCTGGCGGCGCATTTCGCGGCGGTGCTGGAACTGGCCAAGCGGGGGCAGGTCAGCCTGCGGCAGGGGGAAACCTTCGCGCCCATCGAGTTGCGCCGGAAGGACGGATGATGCGCGAAGAGCCCGAGGACGAAGGCAGCCTGTTCGACGCGCCCCCCATGGGCGAGCAGGAGCGGATGGTCGAGGCCATCCTCTTCGCCAGCGCCGAGCCGGTGACGGTGGCCGAACTGGTGGCGCGGATGCCGCATGGCTCGGACCCGGCCGAGGCGCTGGTGCATCTGCGCAAACGCTACGAGGGGCGGGGCGTGCGTCTGGTGCGGGTGGGGGATGCCTGGGCCTTCCGC
>JBKBVC010000230.1:0-4338 GCA_046289805.1 Tabrizicola sp. | reverse complement strand
GGTCGGCTTTGCGCTGGCCACCTTCGTCGGCTTCGGCCTGGCGCTGGCAGGTCTTGCGAGCCTGCCCGCGACGATGACCACGCTGTTCGTCGGCAACATCTTCCTGGGCGTGATCCTGCCCACCGCGCAGGTGCAGGCGCTGGAGGATCACGGCGAGATCGCGGGCCTGGCCTCGTCGCTGGGCGGCACGATGCAGATGGTGGCGGCGGGCCTGCTGGTGGCAGCGGCGGGGCCGTTCCTTGATGGCACCGTGTTGCCGATGCTGGCCGCGATCGCCGCCTGCGGGTTGATCGCGCTGGTCCTGTCGCGGCTTATCCCGCGTCAGGCGGCCCTGGCCTGAACCACCTCGGCAAGGGCGGCGTCCAGCACCTCCAGTCCCGCCCCGTCGCGGCTGGCCCGTTCCGAAAGAACGCGCCGCCAGCCGCGCGCGCCGGGTCGGCCAGCGAACAGCCCCAGCATGTGCCGGGTGATCTGGTGCAGCCGGCCGCCCTCGGCGAGGTGGTCGGCGATGTAGGGCCGCATCGCCTCGACCACCGCCACCGGATCGGGCGCGAAATCCTCGCCCCACAGCGCATCGGCCCCGATCAGGACCGAGGCCGGATCATGATAGGCCGCCCGACCGATCATCACCCCGTCAAGCCCCTGTGCAAGCAGGGCCCGCGCCTGATCCAGCGAGGTGATGCCGCCGTTGATGCAGATGGTCAGCTCGGGGAACCGTTCCTTCATCCGCACCACGAGGCCGTGATCCAGTGGCGGAATCTCGCGGTTTTCCTTGGGGGACAGTCCCTGAAGCCAGGCCTTGCGGGCATGGACGATGACTTGGCGCACCCCTGCCCCGGCGATGGTCTCGATGAAGTGCGGCAGGACGGTTTCGGGATCCTGTGCGTCCACGCCGATCCGGCATTTCACCGTGACGGGCGTGTCGGTTTCGCCCTGCATGGCACGGATGCAGTCAGCCACGAGAGAGGGACGCTCCATCAGCACCGCGCCGAAGCAGCCGGACTGGACCCGGTCCGAGGGGCAGCCGCAGTTCAGGTTCACCTCGTCATAGCCCCAGTCGTGGGCGATGCGGGTGGCCTGTGCAAGTTCCTCCGGATCGGAACCGCCGAGCTGCAGGGCGACGGGATGTTCGACCGCAGAGAAGTCCAGGAGCCGGGCTCTGGGGCCGTGAATGATCGCGGGGGCGGTCACCATTTCGGTGTAGAGCATCGCCCGCCTGGTCATCTGGCGGTGAAGGACGCGGCAATGCCGGTCCGTCCAGTCCATCATCGGGGCGACGGAGAGACGGTGGGGACCGAACGGCGCGGATGTCCCCGGTTCCAGCAATTCTTCGTCAGAAACCGCCATGCGTCGTTCGTCCTCGAATGGCCTTGCCCCCGCCCGGTTCGTGACTGTTCCCCCAGGCAGGGGACGCCACAAGAGGATGAGGGACCCTGGGCTAGATATCCGGGCGCGAGACCGCGGATGGCTCCATCGCATACAGGGCCGAGATCGCCATGCGCAAGGTTGGAAATCGGCACGGGATATCGACACGCGAACCCGGAGACATGCGACCCGGAGGCCCCTGCTCGATTGGCCTGCCCCTCGCTCTTCCCCGGCCATGATGCGGGCGCTGCCCGACCCGAACAGGAGCGGGCACGCTGGGAAACGGCCTGCTGCCGGTCTTGCAGGCCGGAAGTGTCGGTCTGCTCATGCAGCCCGTCGACCACGCTGGAGCCACGAGATGAAACCCGCACCCGTCTTGCGCAACCGGGCCCGGCCGAAGCCAACCCCTCCGCGCCGTGACGGATCGCCGGCAGCCCCGCCTGATCACGTAACTCGTCTGCCGTCCTGATCCGCCTTGAAAGGTTCCGCCTCTGCCCGGAAGACCAGTTCGGGCAGGACAACCTCCCATGCGTCGCGGCGGAGCAGGTGGTGATAGTCCTCGTCCCCATCCTCGCGCCGCCAGTTCAGGATGGCAGCGACCTCGCCCCGCAGGAAGGCCGTGCCCTCGGGCGGGGCGAAGGCGCGGGACAGGCGGGCAAGGGTCTGGCCCTGGGCGTTCTCGATCCGCCAGCGGTCGCCCTCGCGCATCAGATGGACGGGATCGCCAGGGCGGGCGGCGGCGATGGCGGCCAGCGACGGGTCGCCCGGCCGCAAGCGACCGGCGAAGGACAGGTCCACCAGCTTCGGGTCGGGCGGCACATAGCGCCGGCGGATGCGCGGCAGCGCGGCGGTGTCCGGGGTGACGCGACGGGCAAGCACCGCATCGCCGGGGCGGACAAGGGCATGCGGACCGTCGGTCAGCACGGTCAGGGTCGCCCGCGCCCGCGTCATCGCGACATAGAACAGGCGGCGCGGGGCGTCGGCATCCTCGCCGCGCGAGGGGCGGTCCCAGCCGCCGTTCAGGATCGCGACGTGATCGAACTCCAGCCCCTTGGCGCGATGGGCGGTCATCAGCAAGAGCCCGCGCTGCTCGCCTCGCGCATCCCGCGCCCATTCGCCGAACCATTGCACGATGTCGGGGACCGGGGCGGCCTTTTCCACCAATTCGCGCGCCAGGGTGCCGATGCCTTCGCCGATCAGGTCGGTCCAGCGCGAGTGCGGCTGGGCATTCAGAATCGCGACCAGATCGGAGATGGTCAGCAGCCGGGTCCGATCCGCCAGGAGTGCGCGGACAAATGCCTGCATCTCGCGCATGCGCCACAGGGAAAGCGGCTTTTCGTTGGCCATGTCGATGGGAATGTCCAGGGCCTCGGCATAGGCGCGGACAGGTTCCAGCCGCCGCCAGTCCCGCGCGATCACGGCGCAGCGCCGCCAGGACCATTCGGGGTCCAGCCGGGAAAGGCGCAGCAGTTCGTCCAGCGCGGCCACGGCTTGCGCGGCATCCCCGCCGGCGTCCAGCAGGGTGACACGCCCCTGCGCCACGGGATCCCGCGCCGCCCAATCGCCCCCCGGCATTGCCTTGGCGCGGGCGCGGTTGACGGTGATGTCGTGGCCTGCCTTCATGCGCCCTGCTGCCGGCGCGATCACCGCATTGGCCGCCGCGATGATATGGGCGGTGGAGCGGTAGTTCTCGGTCAGCCAGACAGGTTTGGCGGCATAGTCCGTTTCGAATCTTCGGATGAAGTCGATGCTGGCACCGGCGAAGGCATAGATGTTCTGGTCGTCGTCGCCCACGGCAAACAGGCTGATGCGCAATTCGGGGTCGTCCAACGACCGCCCCGCCACGGCACCGATCAGGGCGTATTCCTCGGGGCCGATATCCTGGTATTCGTCCACCAGAAGCCAGCGATAGCCCTGGATCAGCGTCTCGCGCAGCGCCTCGGACTCGGGCTTTGTCAGACCATCGCCGCGCAAGAGGGCCACCGCCTGCATGACAATTCCGTCAAAATCGTGCGCGCCGTCATGATCGCCCGCAAAACTTGCGCCCATCAGCCGCATCGCCAGCGCGTGGCAGGTGGACACTGTCACCCCCGCCGCATCATCCCCGATCAGGCGGCGCAGGCGCTCCCGGATCTCGGCGGCAGCGTGACGGTTGTAGGTCAGCACCAGAATGCCGCGCGGGTCCTCGCGTTTCACGCGGATCAGGTAAGCGATGCGATGCACCAGCACCCGCGTCTTGCCCGACCCCGGCCCGGCCAGCACCAGGACGTTGGTCTGTTCGCGGTCATCGCGCACGATCTCGGCCTGGGCGGGGTTGTCCAGGGCATCGACGATTGCCCGCCAGGAGCTGCCGGTGGTCTGGCGCCGGATTTCCGCGCCGCGCCCCGGCAGCCAGCGGCGCAGGAAGGTATCGCGGTCCAGCACGAAGTAGTCCTCCGCCAGGCGCAGGGCCTCGCCCATGTCATCCAGCCCCTTTTCGGCATAGGCGGCCATGACATGGGTCTGGATCGTCGTCTCGTCGTAGTGCTCTTCGAGGGGCGCGAAATGCTGCGCGGTGAAGGGGCCGCCCCTGGGGTTCAGATGCACCGTGATCGCCGGGCGGAACACCGTCAGACCCCGGCCCAGGGTGGCGATCTGCTGTTCGTGCAGCCACAGAAGCGCACGGTCCATCAGGCGGGTCATGTCCTTGACCTCGGCCCTGAGCAGCGCGTCACCGTTCAGCGCATCCAGCATCCCGCCGAGGGTGGTTTCGACCTGGATATCCTTGCCGCGCGTGCCTTTGGCCACCTTGCCGATCAGATGGGCCAAGAGCGCCCGCGCCCCCTGCCGTCGAAGTTCGGCGGTGCGGGCGACCACGGGCCAGGACCGTTCCAGCCGCACGAAGATCGTGTTCCGGCTGACCTTGCGCAGCGTCAGGTTCCCCCGCCCGCCATCCCGATCGCGCCCGTCCTGCGCCATCCCGCGCAAGGCCGT
>JBKBVC010000229.1:0-4343 GCA_046289805.1 Tabrizicola sp. | reverse complement strand
CGGTCATCCACCGGCAGGTAATGCGCGGCCTCGATCTGCAGTTCCTGCCCCAGCACATCGCCCGAAGCGTGACCGGCCAGGTTGAAATAGGCGTGGTTGACCAGGTTCACCACTGTCGGGGCATCGGTCTCTGCCTCCATGGTGATGGTCAGATGCAATCCCGCAACCCGGTAGGTCACTTTCGCATCCAGAGCACCAGGATAGCCCATCTCACCCGCAGGAGAGGTCACGGCCAGAACGACATGGCCATCGGAAGCATCCTCGATCCGCCAGTGTTTCGTGTCCAGACCTGCACGTCCGCCGTGCAGATGCTGGTCGTCCTCGTTGCGGTCCAGCTGGACCGGACGCCCGTCCAGGATGAACCGGCCGCCCGCGATCCGGTTCGAATATCTCCCGCAGGTCGCCCCGAGATAGCCGCCACGGTCCCGCCAGTCCGACAGGGCGTCGAACCCCAGGACGACATCCGCCAGCACGCCCTGGCGATCGGGCACCGAAAGCGCCGCCAGGCGCGCGCCGTAGGTCAGGATGTCGGCCCTCAGTCCGTGAGAACCCATCAGGGTGATGCGCCGGACCTCCTGGCCATCGACCTGTCCGGCGCTGATGATGCTGGACATGGCTAGTGCGCCCAGTCCTGCGGCAAGAGCGCGTCGGGCATGTTCTGATAGGCGACAGGCCGCAGCCAGCGCCGGATCGACAGCGTGCCGACCGAGGTCGCGCCGAAGTTCGTCGAGGCGGGGTAGGGGCCGCCGTGGACCTGGGCATCCACCACCTCGACCCCGGTCGGGAAACCGTTGGCCAGGACGCGCCCCGCCTTGCGTTCCAGAACCGGCATGAGGGCGCGGGCGAGGTCCATGTCGGCGTCGTCGAGGTGCAGCGTGCAGGTGAGCTGACCTTGCAGGCTGTGGGCGATCTCCTGCATCTCGGCGGCGTGGCGGACGCGGATGATCAGGCCAAGGGGGCCGAAGACTTCTTCCGCAAGGGCATGGTCCGCCATCCAATCCGCGCCCGAGACCTCGAACAGATAGGGAGTCGCATTGCGCATGTCGCAGGTCGTGGTCAGCACGGACCGCACTCCGACGCCGCGTGCAATCCGGTCCCGACCATTCCGGAAGGCCTCGGCGATGCCATCCGTCAGCATGGTCTGGGGGCCGACCGCACCGACCGCCGCCTTGGCCGCCGCGACGAACCCGTCCGCGGCAACGCCGTCAATCACCACGGCGATACCCGGATTGGTGCAGAACTGGCCCGCGCCCAGCGTCAGTGATCCGGCCCAGCCCTTGGCGATCGCCTCGCCACGCGCGGCCAGGGCGGCGGGCAGAAGGAACATGGGGTTCACGCTGCCCAGTTCGCCGAAGAACGGGATCGGCTCGGGCCGCGCGGCGCAGAGGTTGAACAGCGCGCGACCCCCGCCGAGCGATCCGGTGAAACCGACCGCCTTGATGAAGGGATGCTGCACCAGCGCCTCGCCGACATCGCGCTTGCCGCCCTGCACCAGACTGAAGGTGCCGCGCGGCATGTCGCAGGCCTGAATCGCGGCAAGGATCGCCTGGGCAACGATCTCTCCGGTTCCCGGATGGGCGGAATGGCCCTTGACCACCACCGGGCAGCCGGCGGCCAGCGCCGAGGCCGTGTCGCCGCCCGCCACCGAAAAGGCAAGCGGGAAGTTCGATGCCCCGAACACCGCGACCGGGCCGATGGGCCGCTGGATCAGTTTAAGATCGGGGCGCGGGGCAGGCTGGCGGTCGGGCAGCGCCGGGTCGTGGCGGCGGTCGAGCCAGTCGTCCTTGAGAATATGACTGGCGAAAAGGCGCAACTGCATGGTGGTGCGGCCGCGCTCACCCTCAAGCCGTGCGGCGGGCAGGCCGGTTTCCTGGGTGCCGATCTCGGTGATCGCGGGCCCCCGCGCCTCGATCTCGTCGGCGATGCGGTTCAGGAAGGCAGCGCGGTCTAGCCGTGACCTTGCCGAATAGGCCGGGAAGGCTGCCTCGGCGGCCTCGCAGGCCGCCGCAACATGGTCTGGGGTGCCGACCGAGAACTGGTGCGCGGGACCGTGGGCCGGGGAGGACGCGAAAGTCTGGTCGTTCCCGACCCACTCGCCGGCGATCAGGTGTTTTCCGGTCAGCATGGTCTTTCCTTTCCGTCAGAAGTCGAAGGCGGCGGTCGTCACCCGCTCGCCCAGGGTCATCGCATCCGCGACATGGACCATCGGGGCAAGGTCAACCTCGCTTTGTCCCTGGCGGACCAGGTCGGCCATCCGGGCATAGAGCGCCGGGTATTCGCCCATGATGGAGTTTTCTCCGGCGGAAGCCTTGCCGTCGATTTCCAGCACGTTCCCGCCCATGCGCAGCGCGAGCCGGCCCCTGTCGGTGGCGACCTCGATGTCCCAGGTTTGCGGGCCTTCCTGGCGCCAGTCGAAATCGGCCGTGACATTCCCGGTGAAGGTCAGCTGCGCCGCGATGGGGGTCTGCCGGTTGGCCGGAAATTCCAGCCGCGCCTTGGTGAGATGGACGGGCTGCGGCAGGATCTCGGTCAGTATGGAAAGGGCGTTGATGCCGGGATCGAAGACGCCCATCCCGCCGGGCTCGAACACCCAGTCCTGGCCGGGGTGCCATTTGCGCACATCCTCGCGCCAGGTGATGTGGGCCTCGTGCACCGCCTTATCGGCAAGCCAGGCCTTCGCCGGGGCAACGGCATGGGCCATGCGGCTGTGCCAGGTGGCATAAAGCGTCAGGCCCCGGTCGCGGGCCAGAGCCTGAAGCACATGCACCTCGGCCAGGGTGGCGCCGGGGGGTTTTTCCAGCATCACATGCCGCCCGGCCAGAAGCGCGGCCTCGGCATAGTCGAAGCGCGGAACGGGCGGCAGGCACAGCGAGACCACCGGCACATCCGGGCGTTCCGCGAGAAACGCCGCGAAGTCGGTGTAGGCCGGCACACCCGGAACGCTGCCCTTGCGGCTGACGGTTGCGGCAAGTTCCCAGTCGGGGCTGGCCGCGATCGCCGGGACGTGCTGGTCCAGCGCGATCTTGCCGATGCCGACCAGGGCGACCTTCATCTTCGGCATCAGTGACTCTCCCGCGCGACGGCATTGCCGCGGCAGCCGACCAGGAAATCCATGTCGGCGCCCTTGTCCGCGCCCTGGACATGGTCGTGGTAGAGCTTCGCATAACCCGAGGCCGGGGGTTCCACCGGCGGTTTCCAGGCGGCGAGGCGGGCCTTCAGTTCCTCGTCGGGAATGTCGAGGTGCAGGCGGCGGTTCTCGACGTCCAGCTCGATCATGTCACCGTTGCGGACCACGGCCAGCGGGCCGCCGCGCGCGGCCTCGGGGCTGGTGTGCAGCACGACCGTGCCATAGGCAGTGCCGGACATGCGCGCATCCGAGATGCGCACCATGTCGGTGATGCCCTTGCGCAGGACCTTGGGCGGCAGGCCCATGTTGCCCACCTCGGCCATGCCGGGATAGCCGCGCGGCCCGCAGTTCTTCAGCACCATCACGCAGGTCTCGTCGATGTCGAGGCTCTCGTCCTCGATCTTCGCCTTGTAGTCGTCGATGTCCTCGAAGACGACGGCACGGCCGCGGTGCTTCATCAGGTGCGGGCTGGCGGCCGAGGGTTTCAGCACTGCCCCGTCCGGCGCCAGATTGCCGCGCAGCACGACGATCCCGCCCGACTGGGTGAGCGCCTTTTCCGCCGGAAGGATCACGTCGTCGTTGTCGATGCGGGCGTCCTTGACCTCGTCCCAGATCGGCCCACCGCTGACCGTCAGTGCGTCCTTGTTCAGCAGCCCCGCCTCGCCCAGCCGACGGAGCACGGCAGGCAGGCCGCCGGCATAGAAGAACTCCTCCATCAGGTATTTGCCCGAGGGCATCAGGTTGACGATCGTCGGCACGTCGCGGCCCCAATCGTCCCAGTCGTTGAGCGTGAGGTCAATGCCGCAGCGGCCGGCGATGGCGAGAAGGTGGATTACCGCGTTGGTCGAGCCGCCGATCGCCGCATTTGTGCGGATGGCGTTCTGGAAGGCCTCGCGCGTCAGGATGTGGCTAGGGCGCAGGTCGTCCTTCACCATCTGCACGATACGCCGCCCGGTCAGCTGCGCCATGACGCGGCGGCGGCTGTCCACCGCCGGGATCGCGGCGTTACCCGACAGCGTCATCCCCAGCGCCTCGGCCATGCTGGCCATGGTGGAGGCCGTGCCCATCGTGTTGCAGGAACCGGGAGAGCGGGACATCGAGGCCTCGGCCGCGACGAACTCCTCGGCGGTCATCTCGCCGGCCGTCACCCCTTCGGGGAACTTACAGAGGTGGGGGCCGGACCCGACACCTTCGCCCCGGCAGTAACCGTGCAGCA
>JBKBVC010000228.1:0-4367 GCA_046289805.1 Tabrizicola sp. | reverse complement strand
CGGAAGCCGCCTGAGTGCCTTGACCTTGCCCCCGCGCGCCATTAGCGCCGGGGGCGGGGCCATGGCGCCCTTCAGGTCGGAGAGGAATCATGCGGGTTTCTGCGGCGCTAGCGGCGGAATTAGTCGCCACGGCGCATGAACTGGCCGATGTGGCACGCAGTGCCACCCTGTCGCATTTCAGGACCCGTGCCCTGGTGGCCGAGACCAAGGAAACCGACCGGTTCGATCCGGTGACTGCCGCAGACCGTCTGTCCGAAGAGCGGATGCGCGAGGTCCTTGCGCGCCGCCGCCCGGACGACGGGATCCTGGGCGAGGAATTCGGCGCGGTCGCCGGATCAAGCGGGTTGATCTGGGTGCTGGACCCGATCGACGGCACGCGGGGCTATCTGTCGGGAACCCCGACCTGGGGTGTCCTGATCTCGGTCCGCGATGCGGAGGGGGTGCTCTACGGCATCATCGACCAACCCTACATCGGCGAACGTTTCGAGGGCGGTCTGGGCCGGGCCTGTGTCAAGGGGCCGATGGGCGAAGCGAACCTTGGCGTCCGCGCGCCGCGCCCGCTGTCCGAGGCCATTCTGTTCAGCACCTTTCCCGAGGTCGGCACACCGGAAGAGGGTGCCGCGTTCCGGCGGGTCGCCAAGGAGGCGAAGCTTGTCCGGTATGGCACCGACTGCTACGCCTATGCGCTGATCGCGGCGGGCCAGATCGACCTGGTGATCGAGGCGGGGTTGCAGGCCTATGACGTGCAGGCCCCGATCGCGGTGATCGAGGCGGCGGGTGGCATCGTGACCGACTGGCAGGGCCGCCCTGCGCTGGAGGGGGGCCGGATCCTCGCCGCAGCCAGCCGCGAGCTGCACGCCGAGGCGCTGGCACTGCTGAACGGCTGAGACCTGACGGTGGATCGCGCCTTCCGGCTGGAGTTGAAGCATCTTCCTGCGGATCCGGCGATTGCCGGCCTGCCCGATCGCGGGCTATCCTGGAGGCGCCGGTCGTGTCCTTCGCCCTTCTGACGACCGGCCAGGGTTTCCGATGAAACCGAAGGGTGCGCAAAAGGTGCACCGATGACCCATCTCCTGATCCGCAATGCCGATGTCTTGGTGACGATGGACGGCCGACGATCCGAACCTCGCGGGACGGACGTGCTGATCCGGGGCGGCATGATCGCCGGGGTCGGGCAGGGTCTTGCCGCCGAGGGCGCCGAGGTGATCGAGGCGCGCGGCTGCGTGGTGACGCCGGGTCTGGTGAACACGCATCATCACCTGTACCAGACGCTGACTCGCGCGGTCCCCGGCGGGCAGGACGCGCTGCTGTTCGGCTGGCTGAAGACGCTGTATCCGATCTGGGCGCGGTTCGGACCGGAGGAGATGTTCGTCTCGGCCCAGGTCGGGCTTGCGGAACTGGCCTTGTCGGGTTGCACCCTGACCTCGGACCACCTGTATCTCTTTCCGAACGGGGCGAGGCTGGACGACACAATCGCGGCGGCAGGGGAGGTGGGCCTGCGCTTCCATCCCACCCGGGGGGCGATGTCGATTGGCGAAAGTGCGGGGGGCCTGCCGCCGGACAGCCTGGTGGAGGCCGAGCCGGAGATCCTGGAGGACATGATCCGCGTGGTGGACCGGTTCCACGATCCCCGGCCGGGGGCAATGGTGCGGGTGGGCCTCGCGCCGTGTTCGCCCTTCTCGGTCAGCCGCGAGCTGATGCGCGATGCCGCCCTGCTGGCGCGCGACAAGCGGGTGATGCTGCACACGCATCTGGCCGAGAACGACGAGGACATCGCCTATTCGCTGGAACGCTTCGGCTGTCGTCCGGGCCAGTATGCCGAGGACCTAGGCTGGACCGGTGCCGATGTCTGGCATGCCCATTGCGTCAAGCTGGATGGTTCGGAAATTGAACTTTTCGACCAATCAAGGACCGGAATTTCCCATTGTCCGTGTTCGAATTGTAGACTCGGTTCCGGCATCGCGCCGATCCGGGCGATGCGGGACGCAGGGTGCCAGGTGGGGCTTGGCGTGGACGGTTCGGCCTCGAACGACGCGGGCAACCTGATTGCCGAGGCGCGGATGGCGATGCTGTTGCAGCGCGTGGCGCGGGGGGCGGAGGCGATGGGCGCGCGCGAGGCGCTGGAGATCGCGACGCTGGGCGGCGCGCAGGTGTTGGGGCGGGATGACCTGGGATCGGTCGAGCCGGGCAAGCGTGCCGATCTGGCGATCTGGGACCTGCGGAGCGTCGAGGCGGCAGGGTGCTGGGACCCGGTGGCGGCGCTGATCCTGTGTGGGCCGATCCGGGTGCGCCATCTGATCGTCGAGGGGCGGCAGGTGGTGCGGGACGGGCAGCTGGCCACGCTGGACCTGCCGCTTCTGCTGGAGCAGCAGCGCCGGCTGGCTGTCCGGCTCTCTGCCTAGCGCATCGGGTTTTCCCGCCTTTTCACCCGCGGCCCGGGCCGGGCATTCTTCGCTGACCTGCCGGCGGAGACCCCCATGCCCAAGCTGTCTGCCCTGATCCTGTCGATTTCCCTGGCCCTGCCCGCCGGTGCGCAGACCGTCCTGTCCGAGGCTGGCGGCAACTGGGCGGGGGCGTCGAACCAGGGGTTCTTCTTCCTGGCGCGCCTGACCCAGAACGAGGACAAGCTGCGGCTGACGATCTGGAACGGGGCGATGGAGGGCGTCCCCTCGCCCGACGCCGAGCCGGAGTTCGACAACCCCGCGATCGCGCTGGGTGCCTTTGCCACCCGGCAGGCGCTGGAGGTGCTGGATGGCCCGGACGGCGCGATCCTTCAGATCGTGGTCGAATACGCCGACGAAGAGGCCGAGGGCCGGTCGGTGACGCAGCTTCAGTTCATCGACAACCAGTACACGGTGGTCGGCTATGCCCAGCATTCGACCTTCCAGGCGCTCGATGGCCCGCCCGAGACCCGCGACTGCGAGGTGGATCTGTGGCGGATGACCTCGACCGAGAACGGGACGACGCGGCAACTGGAACCGGTCGGGTTCGAAGCCTTGAACGCCAGCGACTGGACCTGGGACGCAGCCTTCGAGCGGGGCTTCTGCACGCGCGCCGACTAGGCTAGAACGGCCGAAGGAGGCCGCCCATGCCGCACGATTACGTCGCCCAGCGTCGCGAGACGTTCCAGACCTTCCGCATGTCCAAGGGGGTCAGCCTGCCCAAGACCGCGGTGGTCGAATATGCCTTCTTCATCGAGGAGCTGGATGCCTCGTGGTCGGCCTTCGAGCGTGCCCTGCGGCAGGCGGGGTTCCGCACCCGGCGGCTGAAGGATGGCGAGACGCTGATCGCCGCCATCGGCCCCATTCCGGTGACGCCCGAGGCGATCTGGGAACAGGAGCGGATCGCCACCGAGATCGCCCTGCGGCACGACTTCTATCCGGATGGCTGGGAACTGGCGGAGTGATCCGGCCGGATCCGGTGCGAGGCACAGGACGACCCTCGGACTTGGGATGCCGGGCTGGCCTGTTGCGGCGTGGGTAGGAGCGGTGCCGTGGCCCGGATCCGATACCGCGCAGGACCGTGCAGGTTTCCTGGCCTCGGCCAGGAAAGGCAGGTTCAGTGCCGGCGTTCCTTGCGGCGGCGGTTCCAGGAACGGATCGACGCGACGGTCCCTGTCGGCAGCAGGCGTTCGATGAAGGACTTCGACCTTCGGACCGCCCGCTGCGCCGTGAGCGACACCGCCGATTGCCCCGGACCGGGTCGCCCGAAGCCGGCGGTCCCCAGACCGTCCACCACCTTGCGAAGCCGAACTGCACGCGCCGCGTAGAAGGCCTTGGGATCAACAGGAGCGGACGTCACGGGCTTTCGCATGTGGACAAAGAATTCGAGCCCCAGAGTCTCGGTGACCTCGATGATCTCCAGATCGACAAGGCCCAGAAAGCGCAGATCCCAGAGCATGTTTTCCAGTGCCGCGCCAAAGGTGACAGTGCAATGCGCGTCCCGATAGGGGCGTGGCGACGAGATCCGGTCCAGATATTCGGCATAAGCATTGCGAAGATCACCCTTCGGCTGAAAATGGGCCGGATCGTCAAGGCTGATGTCGCAGCCCACGGCTAGTTTGCCGACCCGGTTGTATTGGGCCAGGTTCGAGAGCGAATCGAAGATGGTTTCGGGCGACGGCTGGCTGCGCTGGCCGTGGTAGGCCTGAAGCCAGTCGGACAGGCGTGTCGGCATCCGGAAATGATCGAAACACGCCCGCCCGTCAGGCACCGCCATGCTGAGGACGCCACCCGGCGCCAGAGCGATCGAGCAGCCTTGCAGGTCGTGTCGCGAATGTGGTGGAAATTGCCGAGCAGCGGGCTCCGGGCATGTAACGATGGCTCCAGTCAGGCCGCGAGGTCAAGGGACATCGGCTCGAGCGGCTG
>JBKBVC010000227.1:0-4369 GCA_046289805.1 Tabrizicola sp. | reverse complement strand
CCAGAGGCAGCGCCTGCGCGCAGTCCAGCGCAAGATCCGTGCCCATCGTGCCCCCCAGCGCGATCATGCCCTGAAACCGCCCCGCGTCGTAAAGCCGCCGGGTCAGGGTTGCGGCTCCCGCGCTCATCCGGGCGAAGGCCTCGCCTTCCTCTCCCAGCGCGATCAGGCCCTCGATCGTCTCGCCCGCCGCGGCCGCGACCTCGTGCTTGCCGACATCGACCGGGATCCTCGCCTCGCCCAGGATGCTGACATCCATCGCCAGGACCGCGCCGCCCTGCGCGCGGATCCGGCCTATCAGATAGCCGAGCTCGTCCGCCTTGGTGTCGAAGGTGCCGATGACCAGGATGCATTTCGTCATGCCTCGCCTCCCCCCGTGAAAGCCCTGTGGTCCCGAAGCCAGCCCGCGCACAGCGCCCGCGCCTCGGCCACGAAGCGCGCGTTGCGCTCGGCCCCGCCCGGCTCGGCCATGCGCGGCACGATCCAGCCGACATAGGTCAGCGCGCGCAGGACGATGAACAGGTCCAGATGCGACAGATCGAGCGACCGGTGCGCATGATAACCCGCGATCAGCGCCGCGCGCAGGGCGGGAAAATCTGGTTCGTCAATGGATTTCAGCAGCACCGTGGCCAGGTCGAACAGCCGATAGCCGAAACCGCCGTCGTCGAAGTCGATCAGGCGGATCGTGGCGCCGTCCAGCAGCAGGTTTTCCCGCACCAGATCGGCATGGATCAGGCCGACATCCGGCGTGGCTCCGGCGAGCCTTTCCCGCGCCGCGTCGCGCAGGTGCAGGAACAGCGCGCGGGTGGGGGTGTCGAGCGTCGGGTTGTCCCAGAAGCGGCCCCAGACCGGGGCCTCGCCCACCAGCCCCTCGGCGTCCCAGCGGCAGCGGCGAAAGCCGGTCGGCGGCGTCCAGGCGTCGCAGGCCTGGTGCAGCCGCGCGATGCTTTCCCCAAGCGCGCGGAAGGTGCCCGTCCGGTCCGCCAGGTCCAGCGGTCTGCGGCTTTGCCCCATGGGCCGGCCGGGCAGCCAGCCCAGCACATCGGCAAAGCCCTCGCCCAGCCGTTCCAGCAGCCGCCTGTGGCGCGAGGGCAGGGGGCGCGGTACCGGCAACCCCGCGTGGTCCAGCGCCGCCAGCCAGTCGAGTTCCGACCGAAGCTCGGCCTCGCTGCGATAGCCTGGCCGGCGCAGCCGCAGCGCGCAGGCGCCTTGTGGTGTCCCGACCCGCCAGACCCGGTTCTCGCGTCCGGCGACAAAGGTGCAGTCCCCGGCCGGAAGGCCCCAGAGCGCCAGAGCCTCGGCCAGGCACTCGCTCATGCCGCCACCGGGATCTCGGCCAGAACCTCGTCCAGCGTGGCGATCAACAGGTTCAGATGGTCCTCGGCGAAGGGCATCGGCGGGCGGATCTTCAGCGTGTTCCTGTGCCGCCCGAGCCTGGACAGCAGGATCCCGCGCTGGCGCAGCCGGTTCACCACCCGGTCAGCAAAGGCCGAGGCCGGGGCCTTGGTCTGCCGGTCCAGCACGAATTCCGCGCCGAACACCATGCCCGACTGCCGGACATCGCCGATGACCGGGTATTTCGCGGCCAGCTCGCCCAGCCACTGATGCGCCAGAAGGCCGATGCGGGCGGCGTTGGCTTGCAGGTTGTTCTCCTCCAATTCGTCCAGCACCGCCATCGCCGCCGCGCAGGATACCGGGTTGCCGCCGAAGGTGTTGAAATAGCGGAAGGCTCTCCGGAACCGTGCCATGATCTCCGCACTGGTCACCAGACCCGCGACCGGGTGGCCGTTGCCCATCGGCTTGCCCATGGTGACGACATCCGGCACCACGCCCTGCCGCTGATGCGCCCAGAAGTGGCTGCCCGACCGGCCGAAACCGGACTGCACCTCGTCGCAGATCAGAAGCCCCCCCGCGCGGCGGACCACCTCGGCCGCCGGGCGCAGCCAGCCCTCGGCTTGCGTCGGAAAGCCTTCGTTCAGGAACAGCGGGCAGACGATCAGCGCGGCGAAGCCCACCCCCGACCGTTCCAGATCGGCGATGGCGGCCTCGACCTGCGCCGCAAAACGCTGGCCGTCGGGGTCCGGGATGCGATAGCTGTCCGGCGCCTCGACATGGCGCAGATACTGGCCAAGGCCAAAGCCCACCTCGGGCACGTTCGACCGCGACAGGTGGCTGACCAGCGCGGTATTGCCGTGATAGGTCGCGTCGGTGGCCACGATCCCGCGCTTGCCCGTCATTGCCTCGGCCATGCGCAGCGCGATGTCGTTCGCCTCGGACCCGGTGCAGGTCAGGATCGCGGTCTTGAGCGGATCCGCGAAGGTCGCCGTCAGCCGTTCGACATAATCGAGAATGCCTTCGTGCAGATAGCGGGTATGGGTGTTGAGCGTCGCCGCCTGATCGCAGATCGCCCGCACCACGCGCGGGTTGCAATGACCCACATGGGCCACGTTGTTGTAGCAGTCGAGGTAACGCCGCCCCTCGGCATCCCAGAGCCAGACGCCCTCGCCCCGCACCAGATGCACCGGGTCGTCGTAGAAGGTCGGGACGTTCGGCCCCAGAAGCGCCCGGCGCCGGGCCATCAGGTCAGTCATGCGAGCCCCCTTCGCGCCGCGCCTTCACCACGGTCCAGACCTGCGCGCCCAGGGCGGCAAGGATCATCAGGAACAGGACAAAGGCGATGGGCCGGTCGATGAAGTCCCACGGCTCCCGCACCCGCGCCATGGCGGTGCGCAGCCGGTCCTCCATCAGCTTGCCCAGCACGATGCCCAGGATGATCGGCGAGGTCGGCAGCTCCAGCCGTTTCAGGACAAAGCCGAACAGCCCGAAGGCCGAGGCGATGGCGATGTCGGTCAGCGAATTGCGCAGCGTGTAGATGCCGATCAGGCTGAAGGTCAGGATCATCATGCCCAGGAACCGGCTTGGGATCAGCATGACCTTCATCAGCGTCCGGGTGGCGAAGAACAGGAACATCACCACGATGACGTTGAGAAGGAAGAGGCTGATGTAGAGCGCATAGATGAAGTCCATATGCTCGGCGAAAAGCCGCGGCCCCGGCACCACGTTGTGGACGTAGAACACCGCCAGCATCATCGCCGTCAGCTCCTCGCCCGGGATGCCCAGGGCCAGGAGCGGGATCATCGCCGCGGCGGGGACCGAGTTGTTCGCGGCCTCGGAGGCGACGATCCCTTCCGGGTTGCCCTTTCCGAACAGCTCGGGCGTTCGGGAGGTGCGCTGGGCATAGCTGTAGGACATGAATTGCGACATGAACTCGCCCACGCCTGGGATCATGCCGCAGATCACCCCCAGCGAGGAGGCGACCGTGGCGATGCGGCGATAGACCCAAAGCTCGCGCATCTGGCGGAAGAACCCGGTGTTTTCGACCTTTGGCAGATCGACTGGCTTGTCCTGGCTCATCAAGAGCACCAGCGCCTGGCTGATGGCGAACAGGCCAAGCACCACCACGATCAGATCGACGCCGGATTGCAGCCATGACAGGCCGAAGGTGTAGCGCTGGGTATATGCCGAAGGCTCGATCCCGATCGTGGCAAGGAAGATGCCCAGACAGGCGAGGATCGCCGCCGGCAGCACCTGCCCGCGATGGGTGACGATGACCAGCACGATGCCCAGCAGGGCCGCGAGGAAGATTTCCCGCGCGCCAAACAGGGGTGCGACCTTGGCCAGCACCGGCGCCAGCAGCATCAGCGCCAGGATCGAGACCACCGCGCCGTAGAACGAGGCCGAATAGGCGAGGCTCAGCGCCCGGCGCGACTCGCCGCGTTTCGTCATCGGATAGCCGTCATAGGTGGTCAGCGCGTTGACCGGCGTGCCGGGCGTGTTGACCAGGATCGCCGGGATCGCGCCGCCGAACATCGACGAGCCGTAGATGCCGAGGAGGAGCGTCAGCCCGACGATGGGCTCCAGCGAGAAGGTGACGGGCAGGGCGATGGCGATGGCCACCGCCGCCCCGACGCCGGGCATGGCGCCGACCAGCACACCGCCGATCGACCCGACCATGAGGGCCGCGATCACGTCCCAGCGGGCCAGCATCTCGAGGCCGGAAAGAAAGCTGTCCATCGGCCCCTCAGAAATAGCGCATCAGCAGGTAGCGCAGACCCTCGGGCGCATGGTCGTAGATCGCGCCCGAGGGGACTTTCACGTTCATACCGGTCTTGAAGAACAGGACGACGAAGAGACCGAAGCCGGCCGCGAACCAGGCTGCGCGCCCGCGATAGCCGCTGCGCAGGGCAAGCCCGGTGCAGAAAGCCAGCGTTGCGGCCAGATAGCCGATCACCGGGATTACCAGGACATACAGCATGTACCAGCCGATGAACTCCAGCGACCGCAGCCAGACAGCGGCCTCCCGCCAGCGGCC
>JBKBVC010000226.1:0-4375 GCA_046289805.1 Tabrizicola sp. | reverse complement strand
GACCTTCAAGAAGCCGGAGGAGGTCGTCGGCAACCACATCGCCAAGTATCAGGCGATGCGGCTCGCCAAGATGCTCATGGCCTATGACTTCGAGCGGCGACTGAACCCCTTTGCCGAGCTTGGCGGGTTCATCTTCACCTTCATGGGCGACGGCAAGCCGGGGACGGGCAAGACGACGCTGATCCAGATGATGGCGGGGCTTCTCAACGACTACTGCAAGGTCGCGGGCTATCCCTTCCGTTACCAGAACCTGTCCATCGACAACGTGGACAGCTATCAGGGCAAGTCGGGGCAGAACGCCAAGGCTTTCATCACAAGCATCATGGACCCGGCGGTGATCGGCTTCGGCACCATCGACGACATCGACCAGGTGGCGGGCAAGCGCGGCGACCGGCAGTCGTCGACCGGCCAGCAGGAAATCACGGCGGTGCTGATGGAGGCCTTCGCCGGCGCGAACACCGTGGTGCGCGGCAACTGCACCTTCGGGATGTTCTCGAACTATCCCGAGAACGTCGATGACGCCTTGCGCCAGCGGGCGGGGGCGCGCTTTCTCGTGGACGGGCCGCAGACGCGGGAGGATTACATCGATATCCTCGCCCTCCTGCTCGGCAGGCATCACGAGATTCCGCTGGGCGAACACGATCTCTTCGCCACCCAGGAGATCCGGCGGGCCGTGGCACAGAGCTTCGCGCGGCATGCGCGTCCGATGGAGGATGGCCTGATCCGGGTCTTCGACAAGGTGCAGGCCGAGGTCGGGGCGCTCGACACCATCGCCAAGCTCGGAACCTATCTCAAGGCGATACAGGAGGCGGACGAACGCTTCACCGGGCGGGCGGTGAAGAACATCACCGATGCCGTGAAGGTGCGGGCAATGGATTTCGAGCTGCCCGACGAATGGATGGAGAAACCGGAGCTGTTCCTGTTCAGGTCCTATGACGAGAAGAAGGCGATGATCGAGGACCTGCGCCATCCGATCACCGTGGACATGGTGCTGCAGGAGATCAACCGCTACGCCGACAGCGAATTCCGCTATGCCGACAAGTCGGACGAGATCGCCATCGAAAGCGCCGTGCGCGACATGCGGCGGATGGAGGAAGCCAAGCGGCGCTATCTGGCGGGGAAGGGCTGAGAGATGGTCGCCGCGCCTCCGGGATCCCGCCCGTGGCTCGCCCCGGACAGTGCGGGCCCTGCCCCCGGGGGTCCGGGCGCTTCTCGCCAACGCCAAGGCCGGCAACTGCCCTTCGCGCGTCACGCAACCATTCGAGCGGTCTGGTCATGAAACGATTCATCACCAAGGGCCTGATCTTCCGCCCCCCCTCTCCTTTCCCTGCGCACAAGCGGAGGGGCAACGCTTCGTCGGTCGGCATGGGGGGCACGGCAGGGTCCGTCGCTTCGCGCCCTCTCGGTCGGGAGCGAGAGGGTGGGGGGCTTTGTGAGGTGTCGCGCCAGATGACCCGGATCGCACCGCCCAACCACGCGCCTGCGCGCACGGTCCGAAAATGCATGACCCCGCAGGAACGGCGGCTCTGGGCCGCGCTTCAGGAGGTGAACCGGAAGAGTGCCATGCGTTTTCGCAGGCAGGCCCCGATCGGGCCCTGCATCGCCGACTTCGCCGAACCCGGGTGCCGTCTGGCGATCGAGGCCGATGGCGGCGAGCGTGGCAGGCCGCAGGATCGGGAGCGCGATGGCTGGTTCGTCGCGCAGGGGGTCACGGTGCCGCGTTTCCGGAACGCGGAGGTTGACGGGAATCTCGCGGGCGTGACTGGTGTGGTCGTGGAGGCGCTGATGACGTGCCCCCCACCCCCACCCCCTTCCCCCGAGGGCAAGGGGCGGCGCAGAGTGCCGGCCGGCAGGGAAACAAGGCCATGAAACGTCTCATCACCAAGGGTCTGATGTTCGGCAACCTGATCCCGGTGGAAAGCCCGGCGCTGGTCGAACGCTATAACCGCGCGCTCAAGGCGCTGACCGGCAAGGTCACGGCGCTGACCGATTTCCACATCGACATCTCGGGCTACTCACCCGAGATCGGCGACGAGTTCGGCGACCATCTCTATCTCAACCGGAACGGCATGAACCGGCAGTTCATCCTGCTTTCCACCGAACAGAAGCTTTCGCCGCTTCTCAACGCGAAGTTCTCGACGTCGCGGGCCATCCTGAGGCGGTTTATCGAGGAGAACGAGGCACAGCTCTTCTCGCTGACGGCACGGGACGCGGTGGCGGGGGAGCTGGAGAACACCGTCTACGAGCTCACGAACCCGGCCCGCCTTTTCGATCTCCGCAGGATCACCGTCGTGGCGGACACGACGGGCAACCACCTTGCCGAGGCGGAAAGGCTCGCCCGTCTCGTCGCGCGGTTCCGCGCGGAGGAGGATGCCTGGTGGGATGACGTGCTCATCGCCGAGATGATCGGGCTTGCCGAAAAGACCGGTGACGTGACGCGCAACCCCGTCGCGCTCAAGGCCACGACCTTCGATCAGGGCAATTTCTGGACCGCGCATTTCGGCGGCCTCTATATCTTCCGCGACCTCGATCATCCGGCGGCCATCTCGGTCGGACCGAAGGAGGCACTGGGCCAGCTGCCGATCCGGTATGTCTTCGATCTCGGCGATCGTAACCAGATCGCGAAGTTCCTCGAGATCAACGACCTCGTGGAGCCGATCGTGAGCGCCCAGGGCGCGGATGCCGCCGCGATCCTGCGCCAGAAGATGGACTTCATCGTCGTCTCGGCAGCGGCGGCTCTCGGGCTCGACATCGGCCACGGTTCGCGGCGCGAGCTCCGCCATGCGGCTGCGGCGCTGGGCGCGCGCCTGCCAGAAGAGTTCCAGGGCCTCGCCGCACTCCTCCGCTGGGTCGAGACGGGCGGGCCCTGGCCACGCATCACCTCCGCCCATCCGTCCTATTTCTACACCCTGCGTGCGAAACCCCACGCCGACCGCGATCTCGTGAACATGCTGCTGTCGGAGCTGTCACCGCTTGACGTGCGGCAGCTCTTCATCTGCCACAAGGAGCTGTTCTACAACCTCTACCGTTCCTGGCCCGAGGCCAAGAAGGCCTATGTCGCCGACTATCTCGAAAGCGAATACCAGATCGACAAGGCGGGCGCCCGGGCGCGGCTCTTCGGGCCCGAGCCGGGAATGGAAGAGGTGCCGGAGATCCCGGGCTGGTCGCGGCCGCGGCGCGGCGATATCGTCGAGACCATCGGGCCCTGGGGCGCTGTCCGCAAGGAGAGAAGATGATCGCATTCCTGCGTATCACCGTGTTCGGTGTGATCGGCCTGTCGGTCGTCTATCTCCTGCTCTGGATCTATGCCCGCTCGGTCCGGCGCGAGCAACTCGAGAAGGAGTGGGCAGCAGACCACCCGGACGGGGGTGATCCCGACTCGCGGGCCGCCTATGTCGAGTCGGGCGTGGAGGCCTACGAGGCCGGACTGAGGCGGCGTCTCATCCTGTTCGTCTTCATCCTGCCGGCCCTTGCCGTTGCGGCGATCCTCTTCGTGACCAACTACCAGTGAGGCCGAGATGCGCTATGTGAAATGGACCTTCATCGCGATCCTTGCGGCCGTGATCGCCGGCTTCCTGCACTATACCCTGCCGCAGCACGACGTTGTGCGGATCGTCGGGACCTATCAGGAACGGCAGGACCTGAGCGACTGGACGCGGATCTTCTGGGCAACGCCGGACGATCAGGCGACCGGTCTCATCAACCGGGACGTCCAGTTCATCCAGGCCATCAAGGCGAACGGCAAGGAGATCGTCTACAGAAACGAGGATACCGGCTGGTCCTGGCCGCCCTATTTCAAGTTCAACACCGCGAACCTACTGGCCCGCGCGCAGGACTTGATCTCGACCGCCGAGAATCCGAAGTGGGTGATCGTGACTCACTACGGCTGGCGCAACTTCTACTTCTCTGCCTTCCCGAACGCGGTGAACATCAAGCCCGTCGCCAGCCCGGACGTGACGATCATCCCGTGGTTCAACATCTTCTTCTTCCTGGTGCTGGCGTTTGTGATCTTCATGGTCCGCCGGATGTGGCTTCAGTTCCGTGAACGCACGCTGGACCCGGCGATGCAGACCATCGGTGGGGCCTGGGACGGGGTCGAGGATCGGGCAGGGCAGGCAACGGACCGAGCCCGCGGCCTCTGGGGCCGCTTCCGGGGGTGGCTCGATACCTGGAAGGGCAAGCCGCGGCAGTGAGGACCCGCGGCTTGCACGTGACCGGTCACGCCCTGGATGATGCAAGCCGCCGCCGCACCTCGGCCGGCCGCCCCGGCAGCGACAGCCGGGGGGCATTGCGCTGACGTCGGGATATGATCCGCCCCTTCGACACCACGACCAGCCGTTCGGCCCTGAGCCGCAACGCCTCGGTCGCGTTGGCG
>JBKBVC010000225.1:0-4382 GCA_046289805.1 Tabrizicola sp. | reverse complement strand
TGGGTTGTCGGGCCGGGTCGCCGTGCCGATCGAGGCATGGGTGACCGCGCGCACCAGAAGCTCGGGCTTGCGGAACTGGTGCCCCAGCCGGGCCTGGAAGGCCAGGAGGTCGGCCGCAAGCCTCACTCGATCGCCTTGAAGAAGCGGTCGCCCCGCCAGGTCCAGACGTAGAACAGGCTGCGCCCGGCCGAGGAGAACATGATCCGGTCCGCCCGGCCGATCAGGTATTTCGCCGGCAGGTAGCCCACCCCGCCCACCGATTGCGAGAATCGGCTGTCGGTGGAATTGTCACGGTTATCGCCCATCACGAAGTAATGGCCCTCGGGGACGGTGAAGACGTCCGTGTTGTCGCCCGGCCCTTTGGTATCGATGTTCAGCACATGGTGCTGGCGGCCCTCGGGCAGGGTTTCGATGAAGCGGGACTTCTTGCAGATGCCGCCCTCGCCCACCGCGCCATTCTCGCAACGCGGACGGTTGCGCATCGGGCCCTGGGGTTCATAGATTTCCTCGAACACGCCATCCGGTTCCTGAGGCGCGGCAACGCCGTTGATGAAGAGGACGCCGTCCCGCATCTGGATCCTGTCACCCGGCAGGCCGATCAGCCGCTTGATGTAATCGGTGCCCGCCGTGGGATGGCGGAACACCACCACATCGCCGCGCTTCGGTTCGGACCCGAGGAAGCGGTCCTCGAAGGGGCAGAGGCTGATCGTGGTGAAGGGGATCTCGCAGGAATAGCGCGAATAGCCGTAGGCCATCTTGTTGACGAACAGGAAGTCGCCGATCAGAAGCGTGTCCTTCATCGACTCCGAGGGAATCCAGAAGGGCTGGAACAGGATCGACCGGAATCCGATCGCGATGACCAGGGCCCAGAACACCGTCTTGATCGTCTCGACGATACCACCATCGCCGGTGCTGCTCTTTGCCATGACGTTCCTGCCTCTGTCGCCTCGCCGCTTCTTGTGCGCAAGCGCGCGGCGGAGTCAAGGCAAGCGCACCCGGCGGCGGACGGAGCTGTCAGGGACGTGAAGTTCGGCGCGGAAATCCGGGCCGCGCACCGGGGCGGTCACGGTCAGGGTCCATACCCGATCGACGGGCGGAACGTTGGTCAGGATGGTCTGCCGTGCGCCGAGCGGGGCGGGTTCGGCGGCGCGTCCGACGGCCTTCGCGCGCCGTCGGCCATCCGGCACCGGATCCGGGCCGACCCTGCGCGGCACATCGAAGCGGAAGACCAGGCCCTGCTGCGCGTCCGAGTCGGCGGGCAGTTCGATCTCGTGGCTCCAGACCGGAAACGAGCGCAGGCGCGGTCCGTCCTCGTTGTCCTCGAACATGTGCACGTCATGGCAGGTCAGCATCAACCGGAAGGGGCCGGTCGCGGCAACGGGGCGGGCGCTGCGCAGCCGACCGGACAGAGGGCTTCCGGGGCGCAGGTGGCCGGGACCGTCGATCTCCAGCGTCACCGTCCCGAAGGCGCGATGGCGCAGTGCGGAAAGCGTGGCCAGGACCCCATGCCACAGGCCGACCGCGATCAGCACGGCGATCAGGAACAGCATGGGATTGAAGGCCGGATCGTTGATGTCCAGCACCCATGGCCGCCCCCAGATCCAGAGCCCCGCTGCCCCAGCAAGGCAACCCAGGGCAATCAGTCCCGCCCGCCTCGCCTTGCTTGCGGCCGATCCGATCATCTCGCCCCCCCATTTTCGAACGGCACTTGCGCCACAGGACGAGACACGGCCGCGCCGCCGCGTCAGTCCGCCTGAACGGGCAGCGGCCGGGCCTCGATCACCACGAAAGCCTGCGCCCAGGGATAGTCGTCGGTCAAGGTGACATGGATCACCGCCTCATGGCCCTCGGGCGTCATCGCCCGCAGTCGGTCGGCCGCCCAGCCCGTCACATGCATCACCGGCTGGCCCGAGCGCAGGTTGGTCACGGCCATGTCCTTCCAGGCGATCCCCATGCGCAGGCCGGTGCCCAGCGCCTTGGAACAGGCCTCCTTCGCCGCCCAGCGTTTCGCATAGGTCGCCGCCACCGCCCGCGCCCGGCCTTCCGCCTTGCGCTGCTCGACCGCGGTGAAGACGCGGTTCCTGAACCTCTCGCCATGGCGGGCGAGCACGGCCTCGATCCGCTCGATGTTGGCCAGGTCGGTGCCGATGCCCAGGATCATTGAACCACCGCCGTCACCACGCCGGTTGCCTGGTTGATCGTCACCGACAGCCAGCCCTCGTCGAAGCCTGCCCCCATCGGATCGGCCTGCGAGACCGGCAGGCTCACCGTCAAGCCGCGCGCCGGGTCATAGATGGCCTTTGCCGGTCCAAGCCCCATGTCGGCAAAGCCCAGGCCCTCTGCCGAGGTGACCACCGAACACATCGGACTGCCCAGTTCGTCGCGCGGCGGATGCAGGATCAGAAGGTAGATCGCCGCCGCCGCCGGCTCGACCGTGTCGATAACCACCAGCCGGATTTCGCCCCTGGCGAAGGTTCGGGTGTTGGCTTCCCAGGGTTCGGCCACATTGCGGACATCGGATCGGTAGTCGCCGCACGGCGTGACCGTCACGGGGTCCGCAACGGCCGCAACCCCGGCCAGTCCGGCCAGCGCCATGCCCGCCAGAGCCGCCCGCAGGGCCGGAGCCATGCGCTCAGACCAGCCCACGCGCCAGGTCCATGCGGCGGCGCATCTCCTCGATCGCGGGGCCAAGGCCGCGGAAGATCGCCTCGCCGATCAGGAAATGCCCTATGTTCAACTCCATCAATTCCGGGATCGCCGCGATGGGTTCGACATTCTCGTAGGTCAGCCCGTGCCCGGCATGAACCTCAAGCCCCAGGCTTGCCGCAAGCTCCGCACCCGCGCGCAGCGCGGCAAGTTCGCGGTCGGCCAGGGCGAATTCGCCTTCGGCATGCAGGTCGGAATAGAGCCCGGTGTGCAGTTCCACCACCGCCGCGCCGATCCGGGCCGAGGCCTCGATCTGGCGGGGATCGTGGCTGATGAACATGCTGACCCGGCACCCCGCCTCGCGCAGGGGCGCGATGAAGTCGCGCAGCCGCGCCTCGTCGCCGGCCACGTCGAGGCCGCCTTCGGTCGTCCGCTCCTCGCGGCGTTCGGGAACGAGGCAGACGGCATGCGGTCGGTGGCGCAGAAGGATCGCCTGCATCTCCTCTGTCGCGGCACATTCGAAGTTCAGCGGGATTCCGATTCCCGCCATCAGCGCCTCGATGTCGGCGTCGCGGATGTGGCGGCGATCCTCGCGCAGATGCGCGGTGATCCCGTCCGCGCCAGCGGTTTCCGCCAGAAGCGCAGCGCGCAGCGGGTCGGGCCAGGCCGAGCCGCGCGCGTTCCGCACCGTGGCCACATGGTCGATGTTGACCCCAAGCCGCAACCTGCCGCCGTCACGCATTGCCAAGTCCTTCCCTCCGTTGCAGCGTCTGCCGTCAGTCTAGGGACTTCCCGGCGCGTCGTCATCGGCTTCGTCGCCGCCATTCTCGCCGCGCAGCTTCAGCTTGGCCGCGGCTTCGGCCAGCTTGGCCCGCATCCTGCTGCGCCGTTCGGCCCGCTCATGCGCAGTGGCGGCGCGGGCCCTCTGATAGGCCTCGACCAGCGGGATGGTGACGTAATAGGCGACCGCGCTGATGATGATCGCCGGGCCCAGCGCACCGATCAGCCAGGGCATGTAGATCTCGTTCCAGAACTGGATCAACCCGTCCCAGCGCGCCTTTTCCGGCCCGAACAGCGCCATGAAGTTGAACCACAGGTCGTGGCCGGCATGCTTAAGGGCATTCCAGATGTACTTGAAGTTCAGCGGCGCCTCGATCCCGAGGATCCAGTGCCCAAGCCAGACCGAAAAGACGGTGAAGGGCGGCGTCGTCACCGGATTGGTGTTGAACGTCCCCAGAAGGGCCGCCAGCACATTGCCGCGGATCAGCCGGGCCATGCCCCAGGCGGCAAGGAACTGCATCCCCGGCAAGGGCAGGAAGCCGATGAAGAAGCCGGCGAAGACCCCGCGTGCGACCCGGTGCGGCTGGTCGGGCAGGCGCCGCATCCGGTAAATGACATAACGCGTCGCCCGCTTGAAACCCGAACGCGGATAGACCTGCTCGCGCAGCCATTCGCCCCAGGTCAACGGATCCCTGCGCTTGAAAACCAACTTCGTGCCTTTCGTCCCCGACTGCGACCGTTCTGCTGACCTAGGGCCGCCGTGTCAAATCCCGATGACGAGAGATCTGGGCCACGTCGGTTTCGGCTTCCAGCGCCGTCATCACCATGTGCAGGTGCTCTACATCGCGCAGGTCCACGTCAACAATGAGGCGATAGAAGTCCGGTTTTCTGTCGGTGAAGCGCAGGTCGGAGATGTTGGCCTTCTGCTCGCCGATCAGGGTGCAGATGCGGCCCAG
>JBKBVC010000224.1:0-4384 GCA_046289805.1 Tabrizicola sp. | reverse complement strand
GGGGTGATGCTTCAGCCGCGAGGAGCGTTTGGTCAGGATGACGACAGCGCCTTCGGGGCGCAGCCACACCGGAACCAGCACGGCGGCGGGGCGCAGCGGCTTGTCGGTGGCGGGGCGTATCCCGGGGTTCAGGTCGAAATCCGAGGACGACCCGGCGGGGCGGGCCAGCGCCGCGCGCAGGGCGTCCTCGGGCTCGGTCATTCCGGCTTGACCGCCTCGAAGCCCAGTGTCCTGGGGTCCATTTCGTAATGCGCGCCGCAGAACTGGCAGTCGGCGGTGACGACCCCGGCCTCGGTGGTCATCTTCGCGATGTCCTTCTGGCTGTAGATCGACATGGTGTTGCGCACCTTCTCCTCGCTGCACGAGCAGCCGAAGCGCACCGGCTGGGCATCGAACACGCGCGGGCCTTCCTCGTGGAACAGGCGCACGAGAAGATCGGTGGGCGGGACGGAGGGACCGATCATCTCCAGCGTCTCGACAGTGTCGAGAAGGAGGTTCGCGCGGTTCCAGTCTTCGGATTCGGCGCCGGCCAGGATGTCGGAATGGGTCAGCAGCCCGCCCTCGCCCGAGCCCTGCGTTGCCGCAACCCCGCCTGTCCTGGGCATGTGTTGCAGCATGATGCCCCCTGCGCGCCAGCGGAGCGGCCGGCCGGGCTCGGCGCTTTCACCGAAGGCGAGCTGGAAGCGGGTCGGGATCTGTTCGGACTGGGCGAAATAGGTTTCCGCGCAGGCCGACAGGCTGCCGCCGGCGATGGGGGTGAAGCCCTGGTAGGGGAGCATCCCCTCGCCCTGATCCAGCATCACGGCGAAATAGCCTTCGCCGATCTGGCTGAACGGATCCGCGGTGGGATCCAGCCGGTCGGCATCGTAGCTGGCATAGGCACGGATGCGCGCCGGTTCGCCTTCGGCCGAGGGGCCGTAATAGTCGGTGGCGATCAGGCGGGCAGGCCCCTTGCCGCGGACCTGGAGCGAGAGCTTCCAGCGCAGCTTGATCGTCTGGCCGATCAGCGCGGTCAGAAGCGCGGTCTCGGCCACCAGCGCCTCGATGACGGAGGGGTAGGCATGCTGTTTCAGGACCTGGTCAAGGACACCGTCCAGACGCGCCACGCGGCCGCGGATGCCCGAGGCATCGAGTTGAAAGGGCAGGACGGTATCGTCCCAGGCGATCTGCGAACCGGTGGTCATGGGGGGTTTCCTGAAGCTGCCAGAGTTGGCATACCGCGCCTATATAGGCAGGGCAACCGCTGGTCCAAGGGGGATAGGCATGATCCGACGCCATGGCGAGACGGTGAAGCCGGGACAGTCCTACACCCGGCGTCCAGGGGTCTATGCGATCCTGCGGCGGGGCGATCACATCCTGGTCACGCACCAGGCCGAGCCGGTGCCCGAGTTCCAGTTGCCCGGCGGGGGGATCGACCCCGGCGAGCAGCCGATTCCGGCGTTGCACCGCGAGGTCCGCGAGGAGACCGGCTGGAAAGTCGCGGTGACGCGGCGTCTGGGGGCGTTCCGGCGCTTTACCTACATGCCGGAATACGACCTCTGGGCCGAGAAGGTCTGCACCGTCTATCTGGCGCATCCCGTCCGCCGTCTTGGGCCGCCGTCCGAACCCGGCCACACCGCGATCTGGCTGCCGGTCGAGGAGGCCCTGCTGCGGCTGGGCAATCCGGGAGACCGGGCGATGCTGGCCCGCGCGCTAGGATAGGTCCAGCACGACGGCCGAGACATCGTCGCCGAAGCCGTCGCTGCCAGACTGGCGGGCAAGGTCCCAGACCAGCGCCTCCAGAAGATCGGACCCGGCCAGCCCGGCAGACGCGCGCAGGCTTGCGGCCAGGCCATCCTCGCCAAAGTCGCCGCCCGCGGGAAGCGGACATTCGGTGATGCCATCCGAGACAAGGACCAGCCGGTCGCCGGGAGCGAAGGGGATGTCCTCCCAGTCATAGCTTGCATCGGGGAGCAGACCTATCGGCAGGCCGCCACGGCCAAGGCGTTCCACCTGGCCCGAGGCGCGGATCATCATCGGATGGGGATGGCCGGCCTGCACCAGGCTGATCTGCCGCGCGGCGCGGTCGGCGACGGCGAAGACCATGGTGAAATACTGTTCGGCCTGGATCTCTTCGAGCATCAGCCGGTTGAAGCGCTGCGCCACCGCCTCGGGGGGCAGAAGGACATGCGTCCCTCGCGGCCCCTTCTGGAAGGCGAGGTTCTGTTCCGGCGAGGAGCCGGTCAGGAACCCCGCCAGCCGCGCCGTCATCATGGCCGAGGCGACGCCATGGCCCGAAACGTCGATCGAGTAGACCGCCACCCGGTTGTCGTCCACCCGGAAGCTGCCGACCAGATCGCCGCCGACACGGCCCGAGTTGCGCAGCATCAGCGAGACCTTGGACCAGCCGTAGTCCCGCACCCGGTCGCGCACGAGGGTCTGCTGCAACTTGCGCGCCTCGATCAGATCGCGGTCGAGCGAATCATAGAGTTTCTGGAGTTCGGCCAGGGTCGAGGCAATGACCCGGTTCTTGGCCAGAAGTTCGGCCTGCATGGCCAGCATCCGCTCTCCCGCGCGGAGCCGGGCGCGCAATTCGTTCGGCGCGACGGGCTTGGTCAGGAAATCATCGGCCCCGGCCTCCAGCCCGTCGGCGATCTCGGTCGTTTCGGACTTGGAGGTGAGCAGGATGAAATAGCCGTAGGACTCCCGATCCAGGGCCCTGAATTCGCGGCAGAATTCAAGCCCGGTCAGGCCCGGCATCATCCAGTCGCTGATGACGATGTCGAAGGGGTGATCCCGGCAGAGATCCAGCGCGGTCGCGGCGGTGCCGCAGTCGGTGACCCGATAGCCCCAGCGGGACAGTTGCATCGACAGCATCAGACGCTGCGCCCGGCTGTCATCGACCACCAGTACATGCCGCCGCGCGCCGAGGCCCGGCTCCTCTGTCTGCACCCGCATTGCACCGGCAGTCACATCGCACTCTCCGACCTGATCGCGGCAAGTTGCCTGCGGGCCCTTAACGGCGCGTGAATGTTAAAATGCGCCGCAAGCAGCCTCTGGCCGGAGACACTTTGTTAACGACGCCACGGCAGACTGTGCGCGTGGGTGACATTGCGGGTAGGTGCGATGATTGACTGGAAACGGGTCGAGGAGCTGCGGGAGGAAATCGGCGCGGACGGTTTTGCAGAAGTCGCCGACATGTTCCTGGAAGAGGCCGAAAGTGCCGTTCAGGCACTGCTTGTGGGCGTGCCGGAGGGCGAGGTGGAGGGGCAGCTGCATTTCCTGAAGGGCAGCGCATTGAACCTCGGTCTCCGCGAACTCGCGGGGATCTGCCAGGAAGGCGAACGTCGGACCGCCGCCGGCCACGGAGCGCTGGTGGATTTGGCACAGATCGCGTCGGTCTATCGCGCGTCGCGCGCCGCTCTCATTGGCGGATTGTCCGCAGACAGGGCCGGGGCAGCCTGAGCCCCGGCCAGTTTCGGTCCCGCGCAACGGCCTGGGGGCGATGCCGGACTAGACCAGAAACTCGGACAGGGCCTCGTCGTTGGTGATGTCGCGGAAGGCCAGGCCCGCGGCGTCCATCCGGGCGATGATGTCGGTGAACCCGTCGGCCGACCGGGTCTCGATCCCGATCAGCACCGAGCCGAAGTTGCGGGCCGATTTCTTCAGGTATTCGAAGCGGGTGATGTCGTCATCGGGGCCCAGCAGGTTGAGGAACTCGCGCAGGGCACCGGGGCGCTGCGGCATGCGCAGGATGAAATACTTCTTCAGCCCCGCGAACCGCTGGGCGCGTTCCTTGACCTCGGGCAGACGTTCGAAATCGAAGTTCCCGCCCGAGGTCACGCAGACCACGGTCCTGCCGCGGATTTCCTCGGCCAGCTCGGGCAGAACGTCCAGAGACAGCGCGCCGGCGGGTTCCAGCACGATGCCTTCGTGGTTCAGCATTTCCAGCATCGTCACGCAGATCCGGTCCTCGGGCGCCAGAAGCACATCCTCGCGGTCCACCCAGCCCAGCCGGCGGAAGGTGTGGTCGCCGACCCGGGCCACGGCGGCACCATCGACGAAACTGTTGACCTGCGGCAGCTTGACCGGCGCGCCGTCCATCAGGGCGGCGGTCAGGCTGGCGCCGCCGAGGGGCTCGACAAAACGGAACTCCGTCCCGGGCGCCACTTCGCGCAGGTAGCCCGTGACCCCGGACGCCAGCCCGCCCCCGCCGACCGGCAGCACCACGAGGTCGGGCGCGCGGCCGAGCTGCTCGAGGAGTTCCACCCCGACCGATGCCTGTCCCTCGATCACGTCGGGATCGTCGAAGGGCGACAGGAAATGCGCCTGCGCCTCGGCGCAGAAGGCCTGCGCGGCGGCGAGCGTCTGGTCGAAATAGTCGCCGGTCAGCACGATCTCGATG
>JBKBVC010000223.1:0-4389 GCA_046289805.1 Tabrizicola sp. | reverse complement strand
TGCGCTCTACTTCACCGTGACCACGCTTTCGACCACCGGCTTCGGCGACATCACCCTGGTCGGAGCCTCGGGGCGCCTCCTGTCGGTCGTCATCATGATCGTCGGCATCAGCCTGTTCCTGCGGCTGGTGCAGGTGGTGCTGCGCCCGCCCAAGGCGCATTTCCCCTGCCCGGTCTGCGGCCTGCGCCGGCACGACCACGACGCCGTGCACTGCAAGGCCTGCGGCACGGTGCTGAACATCCCCGACGACGGGCTGGACTGAACCTGTTTCAGCCAGATGCAGGGATGCGTCTTCACCGGAACTTCGACCTTGCAGGTGCCCTTGAACGAAGGCGCCACCCCGAAGGCGCACGACGAGCCGTCCACCGGGGTCCGGAACATGCTTTCCGGATCCCTAACGCCCACGGCCAAGTCTCTGGAATCTCATCAGAATCCGGAAATGTCCACCGTGGACAGTCAGCCCATCCTCAGGGCCATGTCCAGCATCCGGTTGGAGAATCCCCATTCGTTGTCATACCAGCCGAAGACCCGCAGCATGCCCCCCGGCGTCACCTTCGTCTCGGGGCAGGCCATGACCACAGACTCCGGCCGAGCCCGCAGGTCGGTGGAAACCAGCGGCCGGTCGGTCGACCCGATCACCCCGCCGGCCGCGCGGAAGGCCGCGTTCACTTCCTCGACCGAGGCGCGGGTCTCCGTTACCAGATGGAAGTCCACGCAGGAGACCGAGGCCACCGGCACCCGCACCGCCTGCGCGACGATCCGCCCGGCGAGGTCGGGCAGCACCCGGTCCATGAGCCTTGCGGCCGAGGTCGTGGTCGGCACCATCGACAAGGCAGCCGCCCGGCTGCGCGCATAATCGGCCGCCGGAGCATCGACCGTAGGCTGGCTACCGGTATAGCAGTGGACCGTGGTCATCGACCCTGTCACGATCCCCCAGCGTTCATGGATCAGCCGCGCCAGCGGTGCGAGCGCATTCGTGGTGCAGGAGGCGTTCGAGACGATCCGCTGCCCTGCCAGCAGGCCTTCGTTCGCGCCCAGCACCACCGTCGCATCCGCCGCTGCCGAAGGCCCGGAGATCAGCACCCGCCCCGCCCCGGCGCGCAGCCCCCGCTCGGCCACCTCGCGCGCCTCGGCCCGGCCGGTGCATTCCATCACCAGCTCCACCCCCGACAGGTCCAGCGCCGACAGATCCGCCGTCCGGCTCAACGGGATCGCCCGCCCATCCACCACCAGCGCGCCGCCCTCCAGCGCGACCGAGCCGCGCCAGGGACCGAAGACCGAGTCATACTCGAACAGCCAGGCGCACATCTCGGGCGCGGCGATGTCGTTGATCCCGACGATCTCAAGCCCCGGCCAGCGGTCCGGTGTCAGCAGGAAGGCCCGCAGCACCGACCGCCCGATCCGCCCGAACCCGTTGATGAAGACCCGCATCCGCACCTCCCTGCGCCACGACCGGCACAGTCTCAGCACGGCTTTGCGGCGGCTTCAACGGCAAGACTTGTCACGGTCACAAAGTGGTCGGCAAGGCGCGTCAGTTGCCGCCGAGGATCTCTTCCAGCGCCCGGCGCGCCTCGTCCTCCAGCGCCTTGGTCGCGCCCCGCTTTGCCGCGTCCTCGAGCGTTTCATCCGGGGCGACCTCGACGCCGAGTTCCTCTTTCAGCCGCCGCTCAAGCTCTGCCTTGGCGGCCGCTTCGGCGGCCCTGGCCTCGGCCGCCAGCCGCTCGGCCGCCGCCTTGGCCTCGGCCTCCATCTTCTCGCGCGCGATCGACTCCAGATCCAGCCGGAAGCGCGGCTTTGCCCAGGGACCGGTGATGAGCAGGGGCACCATCACCCCACCCGTCCCGTCCTCGGCCGCCAGCGCCGTCGGCCGCAGCCGGTAGTCGAGCGTCCGTTCGCCCAGCCCGATGCGCCCGGCGCCGGAGGCGGTCAGATAGGGCGCGACCAGCTTCAGGTCGCTGTTCGACAGCACCCCGCCTTCCATCGCGAAGGTGCCGGCCAGCCCGTCGAAGATCGTCTTCTGCCCCTCGCCGACATAGCCCGCATCCAGCGTCCGCAGCATGCCCGCGATGTCCAGCCCGCGCAGCTCGCCCCGCCCCAGCTCGATCGTGCCCTTGCCTTTCAGGCTCTTCATGATCGCGTCGATCGAATTGCCGACGCCGAGGAATTCCAGCTCCAGGTCGCCGGTCGAGATCAGCCGGTCCCAGCCGGCCAGGTCGGTGAACAGGGGCTGGGTCTGCATGCCCGCCAGCTTCAGCCGCCCGCCGACCGACAGGCCGCCGCGGCCGTTCACGACAAAATCGCCCGAGACCTGCCCGCCATAGGCCTGCATCTCGCGGATGTCGAACACGGCACGGGCGCGGTCCAGGGTGATCTTCAGCCGGATCGGCCCCAGATTCACCGCACCCAGATCGACAGAAGGCGCGGCCAGCGCCACCTCGGCATCCACCGTGCCCAGCGCGCTCACGTCGATGGGGCTGTCCGGCCAGCCCTCGGCCTGCATGCCCCCCGCGCTGCCGCCGCCCGTGTCGCCGCCGGATCCGGTGCCGATCAAGATGGGCCCGGCGGTCAGCTGCGCCTTGAGTTTCGGCCGCGCCTCGCCGGGCAGAAGGTCCAGATCTCCCTTCAGCTCGTTCCGATCCGCCACCAGTGTCGCCCCGCGCAGGAAGGCCGCGCCGCTGCCGTCCAGCGTCAGCAGACCACTGACCTGAAGCCGGTCCTGCCCCAGTCCGGGGCCGGGGCGCGAGAGGTCCGAGCCGAACAGCCGGCCAAGCGCGGGCAGATCGGCCAGATCCGCCGTCAGCGCGCCTTCCGCGGCCACAGGCGCATAGCCGCCGCGCCCCTCGAACTCCAGCTTGCTGCCGCCGGCAAAGAGATTGACCTTCAGCGGAACGACCCGCCCCATGGCAAAGGCCGAAAACGCCTCGCCCGTCAGGTCCAGCGCCACCTGCTGGCCGCCGGACAGTGCCGTCGCGGTCAGGCTGAACGGACCGGAAAGATCGGGAACCCTGAGCCGCGCGTCCACCTCGTCCAGCGTGATCGAGCGGCCGGATTGCCGATCGTCATAGCGGATGGTGCCGCCGACGATCGCGCCGTCGTCAAGGGTGAAGCCGGTCGCAGGGGGCGGCACGGCGCCGACGCCGCCGCCCTCCGCCCCAGCGGCGGCAAAGCTCCAGTTGGCCCTCCCGTCCCTGGCGCGTTCCAGGTTGATCTGGGGGCGTTCGGCCTTGAGGCCGAGGATCTTCACCTCGCCCCCCATCAGCGCGCCAAGGTTCACGTCGATCGACAGGCTTTCGGCCCGGAACAGGGGCTGGTCGCCCTCGGCCCAGTCGGCGTTGGCAACGCTGACGTTCTGCACCGTGACCCCGAGGTTCGGCCAGAGCCGGGGGCTGATCTCACCCGCGATCTGAAGCTTGCGGCCGGTCATCGCCTCGAACTGGGAAGAGACCGCCTGCGAAATCCGCTCCGAGGGGACCATCGCCAGAAGGCCAAGCGCCAGCAGCACTAGGACGGCGAGACTGACCCCAACACGGATGACCCAGCGCATGCCCACCTCCTCGGATTTTCTTGTTTTGCCTGACTTTAGGGTCCGGCGCCCCGACTTGCCAAGTCAGGGAGGCCGAACTGGCATCAAATGGCCGAGAGATGGTGGCAGACCCCGGGCTTTCCCCAGGCCTCAGGGCGCGCTATAGGCGGTGCATGTCGCAGAACCCGCCTATCCTTCGCCCTGACCTTGCCCGCGCGCTTGTCCCCGACACCCGCCGCGAAGGCCAGCCGACCATCGGCATGGTCAGCCTCGGCTGCCCCAAGGCGCTGGTGGACAGCGAACGCATCCTGACGCGGCTGCGGGCCGAGGGCTATGCGATCAGCCCCGACTACAAGGGCGCGGATGCGGTGATCGTGAACACCTGCGGTTTCCTCGACAGCGCCAAGGCGGAAAGCCTTGAGGCCATCGGCGAGGCCTTGCAGGAAAACGGCCGGGTGATCGTGACCGGCTGTCTGGGGGCGGAACCCGAGTATATCACCGGGGCACATCCCAAGGTGCTGGCCGTCACCGGCCCGCATCAGTACGAGGCGGTGCTGGATGCAGTCCACGGCGCCGTGCCGCCCGCGCCGGACCCGTTCATCGACCTCTTGCCGGCCTCGGGCGTGAAGCTGACGCCGCGGCACTACAGCTATCTGAAGATTTCGGAAGGCTGCAATCACAAGTGCCGCTTCTGCATCATCCCCGACATGCGGGGGCGGCTGGTCAGCCGCCCGGCCCATGCCGTCCTGCGCGAGGCGGAAAAGCTGGTCGAGGCGGGGGTGAAGGAGCTTCTGGTCATCAGCCAGGACACTTCGGCCTACGGGGTGGACCGCAAGCACGACCTGTCGCCCTGGAAAGGCAGCGAG
>JBKBVC010000222.1:0-4391 GCA_046289805.1 Tabrizicola sp. | reverse complement strand
TGCGGCCGAGCGGCTGGAGGCGGATTTCGGCCGCATCTTCGCGGTCCTCGCGCGCGAGGCCGGCAAGACCCTGCCGGATGCCGTGGCCGAACTGCGCGAGGCGGTGGACTTCCTGCGCTATTACGCCACCCAGACCGCTCAGCCGCATCCCGCGCGGGGTGTGTTTGCCTGCATCAGCCCCTGGAACTTCCCGCTGGCGATCTTCTGCGGCCAGATCGGGGCGGCGCTGGCGGCGGGAAACGCGGTCCTGGCCAAACCCGCCGAACAGACCCCGCTGATCGCCTGCATCGCCGTTGACCACCTGCTTGCCGCCGGAGTGCCCGCGACTGCCCTGCAACTGCTGCCCGGCGACGGCGCCATCGGAGCGGCGCTGACCCGCGACCCGCGCGTGAACGGCGTGGCCTTCACTGGCTCGACCGAAACCGCGCAGGCGATCCGGCGCGCGATGGCGGACCACCTGGACCCGACTGCGCCCTTGATCGCGGAAACCGGGGGCCTCAACGCGATGCTGGTCGATTCGACTGCGCTGCCAGAACAGGCGGTTCGCGACATCATCGCGTCGTCCTTCCAGTCGGCGGGCCAGCGGTGCAGCGCGCTGCGCTGCCTTTATGTGCAGCAGGACGTGGCCGAGACCGTCACCGAGATGCTCTTCGGCGCGATGGAGGAACTGAGCCTTGGCGATCCCTGGCACCTTGCCACCGACATCGGCCCGGTGATCGACGCCGAGGCCCAGGCCGGCATCCACGCCTATGTCGATGCGGCGCGGGCCGAGGGGCGGGTGCTGAAGGAGTTGAAGGCACCAGGGCAGGGGACCTTCGTCGCGCCCGCCGTGCTTTCGGTCAACGGCATCGAGGACATGCCACGCGAGATCTTCGGGCCGGTCCTGCACGTCGCCACGTTCAAGGCGGCCGAGATCGACCGGGTCATCGCCGCGATCAACGCCACGGGCTACGGCCTGACCTTCGGTCTGCATTCCCGCATCGACGACCGGGTGCAGCACATCGTGGACGGGCTGCGGGTCGGCAACATCTATGTCAACCGCAACCAGATCGGCGCTGTGGTGGGCTGCCAGCCCTTCGGCGGCGAGGGTCTTTCGGGCACCGGGCCCAAGGCTGGCGGTCCTCACTACCTCGCGCGCTTCACCCGCGCGCCCGTGCCGGAGGCCATCCCAGACGATGCCGCGACCACGGCTGCCGAAGTCGGCAAGGCGCTGGCCGCCCCCTGGCCGGGGCTTGCCCCGGTCACCGAGGACATGCCGGGGCCGACTGGCGAGTCGAACCGGCTGACCCTGACCCCGCGCGCGCCCCTGCTCTGCCTTGGTCCCGGCCGGGCCGCCGCGCTGGCGCAGGCCGAAGCGGTGCGCAAGCTGGGCGGCCATGCCATAGAGGCCCCCGGCCTTGCCCCCGAGGCGCTGACATCGCTGAAGGATTTCTCCGGCGCGCTCTGGTGGGGCGAGGCCGAGGCGGGCCGGCTCTATGCGCAGGCGCTGGCCGCGCGACCGGGCCCGATCCTGCCACTGATCGCCGCACCCGACGTGGGCCATGCGTATCTGGAACGCCACCTGTGCATTGACACCACGGCTTCGGGCGGCAACGCGCAGCTTCTGGCCGCCGTGGGTGAGGCTTGACGGCCTGAGGCGGATCGGAAAGGCTGCGGTCCATGTTTCCGATCCGCGATCACAATCCCTCGGGCAAGACCCCTTACATCACCTTGGCGCTGATTGTGATCAACGTTCTGGTTTTCCTCGGCTACGTCTCGATGGATGACTGGGACCTGCAACGGTTCTTCATGACCTGGGGCCTGGTCCCGGCGCGCTTCTCCTCGGGCGCGGGGCTGGAAACGCTGTTCACCTCGATGTTCCTGCACGGTGGTTTCCTGCATCTGGGCGGCAACATGCTGTTCCTGTGGATCTACGGCGACAACCTGGAAGAAGAGATGGGCCACCTCGGCTTTCTGATCTTCTACCTTGCCTGCGGCGCTGCGGCGGGGCTTGCGCAGGCATTGCCCGATCCCGGTTCGCCGATCCCGATGGTCGGGGCCTCGGGGGCGATTGCCGGGGTGATGGGCGGCTACCTCCTGATGTTCCCGCGGGCGAAGGTCGATGTGCTGTTCATCTTCATCATCTTCTTCCGCATCTTCGCGATCCCGGCCTGGATCGTGCTGGGCCTCTGGCTGGCGATCCAGATCTATTCCGGCTTCTCCACCCCTTCGGACGTTGGCGGCGTGGCCTACTGGGCGCATGTCGGCGGCTTTGTCGCCGGACTGGCTCTGACCCTGCCGGTCTGGCTGCGCCGCGGAGCGCAGGGCTACTGGCAAAGGACCGAAGGCCACCCCCCGCACCCCGAGACACAGTTCCCCGGTGCGCGCTCGAATGTGCCGCTGATCCGTCGCCGGCGCTGATCCTCTAGGTGCCATGCCCGTCCTGGCCTATGATGGCCGGCGGGAGGCCCCGATGCTTCGCCTTGCGGTTCTTGCCCTCTGCCTTGCCGCGCCCGCCCGCGCCGAGTGCCGGCTTGCGCTGGCCCTGGCGGTCGATGTCTCACGCTCGATCGACGCGCAGGACTATGTGATCCAGACCGAGGGGCTGGCCGGGGCGCTGTCCGATCCCGAGGTGCGCCGTGCGATCCTGGACCCCGAGGGGCAGGTGGCGCTGGCGATCTACCACTGGTCGGGCCGCGGCGCGCAGGAACTGGTGCAAGGCTGGGTGATGCTGGACGGCCCCGAGGCGCTGGACGGAGTGATCTGGACCCTGCGCCGTACCCCACGCCCCGAGGCGCGGCTGGCGACTGCCCTGGGCGACGCGCTGCGCTATGGCCGGGCGCTGATGGAGGACGCGCCGGACTGCGAACGGCGGGTGATCGACGTGGCCGGGGACGGGCAGAACAACGAGGGCATCTCGGTTGCCCGGACCTACGAGCGCGAGGATTTCACCGGCATCACCGTGAACGGTCTGGCGGTGGGCGAGCATGAGGCCGGACTTCTCGACTATTACCGCACCGAAGTGATCCGGGGCCCCGGCGCCTTTGTCGAAAACGCACCGACGCAAGCCGACTACCCCGCCGCGATCCGCCGCAAGCTACTGCGTGAACTGCGGGGGCCCGAGATCGGCGCGCTGAAGGTGCCGCCCCGCGACGCCGGCTGACCCAAACCCGCCACAATCCCGGGAGTCCTGACCGGATTTTTGCCGGCATTTGATTGACTAATGGACAGGAGCGGGAATGCTGCCCGTGATTGGTCGATGTATTCGGAGGTTACCATGCGCCGCCATTTTGCTGCGCTTGCGCTGGCATTGGCCCTGATGCCGAGTCAGGCCCTTGCCGAACGGGTTCTGGCCCGGGTCTCGATTTCCTCGCAGACGATGCAGGTCTATCATGAGGGGCGGCTGCTTTACACTTGGCCGGTCTCGACCGCCAAGCCCGGCAAGATCACCCCCACCGGCACCTATGCGCCCCAGTTCCTGTCGAGGAACCACCGCTCGCGCCGCTACAACAACGCGCCGATGCCCTTCGCGATCTTCTACGACGGGCACTACGCGATCCACGGCACCGACCAGATCAGCAAGCTTGGCGCGCCGGCCAGCCGCGGCTGCGTGCGGCTGCACCCCGACAACGCCAGGATCCTGTTCAACATGGTCAAGGCCGAGGGGATGGAGAACATGCGCGTGGTGATCGTCCAGTAGGCCTCGCCCCCTTTCTTTCCCGCCCCCGACCAGCTATAGCGCCGGGCTTGAAAAGCTGCGGGAGCGGAAGATGCAGGGCTCGGCCAACCTCAACCTGATGATCAAGGCGGCGCGCAAGGCGGGGCGCAGCCTGGTCAAGGATTTCCGCGAGGTCGAGAACCTTCAGGTCTCGACCAAGGGGCCGGGCGATTTCGTGTCCAGGGCCGACCGCGAGGCAGAGCGTCTGATCAAGGAAGAGCTTCTCGGCGGGCGGCCGACCTACGGCTGGCTGGGCGAGGAAACCGGCGGCGCGGCGGGGGCCGATCCGACCCGGCGCTGGATCGTCGATCCGCTGGACGGAACCACGAATTTCCTGCACGGGATGCCGCACTGGGCGATCTCGATCGCGCTGGAGCACAAGGGCGAGATCGTGTCGGCGGTGGTCTATGACCCGGCCAAGGACGAGATGTTCTGGGCCGAGAAGGGCGCGGGCTGCTGGCTGAACGACAACCGCCGCCTGCGGGTCTCGGGCCGCCGCGCGATGCACGAGGCGGTGTTCGCGACCGGCGTGCCCTTCGGTGCAAAATCGACGCTGCCCGCGATGCTGAAGGATCTGGGCCGGCTGATGCCCGCCTGCGCCGGGGTGCGGCGCTGGGGGGCGGCGGCGCTGGACCTCGCCTATGTCGCCGCCGGACGCTTCGACGGCTACTGGGAGCGCGAACTGTCCGCCTGG